>JAGHBR010000004.1 GCA_021160885.1 Caldisericaceae bacterium | reverse complement strand
TTAAAAAATATTGAGTCTTACAAAGAATTTATTTTTTTGATATACTAAGTAAATCGAATATTAAGGCCCTTGTTTGTTGGGGATGTTTAATCCGGCATTTTTATAATAACTGGTATGGATTAAGAAGTTGCTTGTTAACAATGATGCCTGGAGAAGCTAGAATTTTGTACTTCTGGGCCAGTTCCTGAGCTTCTGAATCGTCTCCTAAATATTTTACTTCGTGGGGAATCTTTTCCTGTTCTAGAAATCGAATAATGATATCGCTTTTACGGCAACGGCGTGTTCTTAAAACCAGCACTTTGGGATTGGATGTTTTGCTTTTGGCCGCTTCTTCAATTACGGCTTCCAGAATCACTTGTTTGATTTTGTTGTATGAAAGAGGGTGACCGCTGGCGATAGGTTTTTGGTTAATAAGCAGGGCGGGGTAAACGGCAATGGGAAGGTTTTCCATTTCCTCAAGATTACTGATTTCATCTAATACCGCATTAATGCCCAGATCATGAATGGCTTTCAGGATTTTTTCTCTCAATTCCTGAAACACCGGATCATCTTTAGTCCCAATTAATTGAATGCGCATGGTCTCTCCCTTTTATAGCAAACTTAGCCGACCTGCTGCTGATTTTTCTGGTATTCCTGGTAAGCTTGTTTTGTGTCGCGATAGAATTGCAAAAGAACGCGTTTAAAAGCGAATTCTAATTTTTGGTCAAGTTCCGGATTAAAGGCACAAAGCTTTTCCCAGAGCATCTCCTCGGCGCTGGCCTCGTCTTTGGGTTCAGCAAAAATGGTAGAGAAAACCACCTCGTCCAATGACCAGACGACGTATTTCTCATTATTAACTTCTATCTGAAATGCCTTTGATCCCTGACAGGAGCAACCCATAATTATTTCCCTTCTATGTTTCGACAAATAACTAAATGTAATTTAAAAAAAATTTATTTCATCTACAAGTCGGATCGATTTGTTTTTGAACAATGTCTTCAATTTGTTTTTTAAATTCCGCATCAGAATTAAGACAATCGTCAACCAGGGAAAAGATCTTCTCGCTGTACGGATTAACCGATTGCCGGGCAATGCAATATTTTACCCATTTCCCGTTGTTCTGGCTGATGATAAGTCCGGCTTCGGTTAAAATACGCAAATGCTGTGACGTTGTGGAATAGGCTAAATTGATGGACTTGGCTAATTGACAAACAAACATGGGCCTGCGTTTTAGAATCCCCAAAATCAATAGACGATGCGGATCTGAGACAGCTTTAAAGGTTTTTGATAAAAGGTCTTGCATTTTTCACCCTAAAATGTTGTGTAAACAAAATAGAAACCGCCCATTAATACCAGCACGCCGGACACTTTTCGTACGTAATCACTGGCCTTCGATTTTTCATTCCAGTGCAGATAGTTTTGTACCCATTGCAGGGAACTGCCAGCAATAACAATGATCGCCGTTTGGCCAATTCCAAAAGCGGCTACCAATAGCATAGCTTTTAAAAGACTGGTTTTGGCCAGAGTAAAAACCAGCCCTAAAATCGGGGCCATGTAAGCAAAGGTACAGGGGCCAAGCCCAATGCCAAAGACCAGACCTAAAATAAAAGCGCCGCCCAGGCCTCCTTTTTTAAAGAAAAACGGTGTGTTCCAATTGATGCGAATGACATTTAGCAAATAGAGGCCGACAATCAGAAAAATGAAGGCAATCATGTAATTGCCCCAGCTTCCAACATCGCCCATTAACCGTCCACTGGCCGAAGTGACGAAACCAATAATGGCGATAGAAATGAGAATTCCGATAGCAAAAACGAAAGAGAGCAAAAGAGCAGACCAGTGTAAACTTTCTTTTTTTCCAGACGGCTGGCTACTGATGTAGCCAATGATTAACGGAATGCTGGACAAATGGCAGGGACTGAATAAAATACTAATCAGGCCCCAGCCCACCCCTGCTAAAAGCGCCAATGCAAAACTACCTTGTAAGGCTATGGTTAAAATGTTAAAAATTTCCGACATGGTTACTCTACTTTTTTGATTTTAAGTCCATTGTCTGCCAGTAACCGGTCAATTTCCGTTTCCGGGAAATAGCCTTCGTGGCGGAAAAGTTCCTTGCCTTTTTCATCCAGAAAGATTTGTGTCGGGATTAGCCGAATGCCATAAATTTCAGCAAATTTACGTTGTTCCGCTTTCCAGACATCGTAAAAAATAACCTCTATTTGATCGCCATATTTTTTTTCAACATGTTTGAGAATTGGCTGCATTTTGCGGCATGGCACGCAATTCACCGAGCCTAATTCAATAAATGTGATCTTGCTCTTTTTTGAAGGTTGGACTTGTGGCTTGTTCCGGGAAACTTTTTCTTTTTGCCCGCATCCATAGTTAAAGCTAAGCGAAAAAATCATGAAAATAACTGACAGTAAAGTTAAGGCTTTCTTAGAACTTTTAATGTTCATTTTAACTTCCTTTTACAAATTATTATCGGTTTTTCCAGCTACAGTAGCCGGTCGACTCACATTTTCTTGCATAAAGAATTTTTTACGGAAGTACAGGGCCACATTTACCAGACTAATAAGAACCGGCACTTCGACTAAAGGGCCAATAACCGTGGCAAATGCGGTGGCGGAGTTCACGCCAAACACAGCAACCGCTACGGCAATGGCCAGTTCAAAATCGTTGCTGCCAGCTGTAAAAGCGGCCGTGGTCGATTGTTCGTATGAAGCGCCCATGCGTTTGGCGGCGAAAAAAGTAATGAAAAACATGATGGCAAAGTAGAAAGTGTAAGGAATGGACACTCTCAGGACATCGAGCGGCAGTTCAATTATTTTTTCTCCTTTTAAAGAAAACATTACAAAAATGGTGAACAGCAAAGCGATGGGCGTAAGGTAAGAAACCTTAGGAATGTAATTTTTGAAATACCAGTCGCTGCTTTTCGCTTTGCGTAAAACGATGTTGGAAATTAAACCGGCAAAGAAAGGAATTCCCAGGTAAATCAGAACGGTAATCGCAATTTCTGAAATGGAAACTTTTACGATGGCGCCGCTTAAACCAAAAACGGGCGGCAGCAAGGTAATGAAAATGTAAGCGTAAACGGAATATAAGAAGACCTGAAAAAGCGCGTTAAAAGCCACCAGACCGGCCGCTAATTCCGAATCGCCATCAGCCAGATCATTCCAGACCAGCACCATGGCAATACAGCGGGCCAGTCCTACCAGAATGACGCCCACCATCATGGCCGGTTTGTCCGGCAGCAAAAGGATGGCTAAAAAGAACATCACAAAGGGGCCCACAACCCAGTTCTGCACCAGAGACAGGGCCAAAAAACGCAGATTTTTAAATACTGTAGGCAATTTTTCGTAACGCACTTTGGCCAGCGGTGGGTACATCATCAAAATCAAACCAATGGCAATAGGAATGTTGGTCGTTCCCGATTTAAACTGGTCCCAAAAGTGAGTCATGCCGGGCAGCAGGTAACCGATCAACACGCCTAAAAACATGGTTAAAAAAATCCACAAGGTGAAGTAGCGATCAAAAAACGAGAGCCGTTTAGAAACGGAAGCCATGTTTCTACTCCTTTAAATGCTACAAACTGCCAAAAATTAATCCAGCGGTTATCGAAAAACTGCAAATCAGAAAAATGTAAGTCAGAGCCTGTTTTTTGCCCATCAACTGAAAAAGAACAATCATGCTTGGAATGCTAAGCGAATTGCCGGTTAAAAACAGAGTTAAGGCCGGGCCGCGGGCCATGCCCATCTTCAACAAGGTTTCAATAATCGGAACCTCAGTTAAGGTGGCAAAATACATCAGTGCACCGGAAACAGAGGCAACGGCATTACCCAGCAAATTGTTTTTGCCCACCGAAGCCTGAATCCATGCATCGGGAACAACTACATCAATAATGCCGGCGGCAAAAATACCTACAAACAGATAGGGCAGGATTTTCTTGGTTAAATCCCAGGTTTCGGCCACCCACTCATAATTATCTTCTTTGCGAAATTTAAAGAAAATCAGGTAGGCCAGTAATAAAAGAAACGCTCCAGCAATAACCCATTTAATTCCGGATGCAATCCGCAGGCCCAGTACAATCAAAATACCAAACTGCAAAAATAAGAACCAAAAAACAGTCCAGTTGCTGTAAGGGCGTTCTTCATCCATGCCCATTAAAAAGTTTTCGGCATTGCGTTCGTCGTGCTCGCTGAAAATAAGGCCCATGATTAATCCCACAATAATAGCAATCACAATGGAGGCGATTAATCGGCCAAAGGCAAAATCCCAACCCACGGCATTTCCGGTTAAAAAGATGGCTGTTACATTTATGGCCGGTCCGGTAAACAAAAAGGCAACCGCCGGACCAATGCCGGCGCCGCGTTTGTAAATACCGGCGAACAAAGGCAAAATGGTGCAGGAACAAACGGCTAAAATACCACCTGAAACAGAAGCAATGGGATAAGCAATGTATTTTTTTGCAGCCGGACCTAAAAGTTGTAAAATGCTGTCTTTTTTAACAAAAACGGCAATCGCGCCGGCAATAAAAAAGGCAGGTACCAGGCAGGTTAACACATGTTTACGAGCGTAATCTTGCAGCAGGGCCAAACCAGCCGATAAGGCCTCTACCACTTTTCCGCCTTCTAATGGGGCAAAATAGAAGAACAAAAAAGCAATTAACAGATAAAAGAATTTTCTCCATTCGTCATTCCACCAGTCACGAACTTTAGAAATCATCTCCATGGCAATTTCCTTTATTTTAATAGAAGCAGCATGAGAAGATTACAAATTCTCGCTGCTTGTTTATTTCCCATTTATTTTCAAATCAGTTTAAATTGTTAAATCGATTTACTTTCTCTTGTTTACCAAAAATAAATTATCAGTGGACTTCATCTTATTAAAGCTCACTTAAAATTTAAAATTTCTTTGTGCTTCCATCATTTAAGGTTAAAGCCTTTTCTAAAATCGCTTTTAACTTTTTTGCTGAAGGAACGCCGCCCTGAAACAAAAGCTTTCCGTTGACCCACAAGGCAGGTAAGTAGAGTACGTTGTATTTTTCGAAGTCTGAAATTTCAGACAGACATTCAATTTGTGCCTCGTTGGCCAGCTCCTGAACGATTTGTTCAACCGCCTGCTTAAACACCTGGCAGCGATGGCAATAACTACCAAAAATTTTAATGTCTGCTTTCGGTTGAGCAGCGGCGGCGTTAAACATCTCTATTTTGCCATCTCCTTTTGAATCCAACTTTTTAGAGTAGGTAAATTGGGAATTTTGCCATGTAAAATCAGCCTGCCGTCAAAGGCCAGGCCTGGTGTGCGCATTACACCGGCAGCTAACATGGCATTTAAATCTTCAATCTTTTCTATTTCTATGTTTAGACCTAATTCCTCAACAGCTTGTTTAGCCATATCATATAGCTTTTGAC
>JAGHBR010000447.1 GCA_021160885.1 Caldisericaceae bacterium | reverse complement strand
ACATTAATCTGTTAAAAATTGTCTCCAGTATTTTTGTTAGTGCTTTTATCCGTAAAAACACAGAATTGTCGCTGGCTTATAGCGAAAGAAGATATCGAACCCTATTTTTGCTTGCTCCAGAGCTTCTTGTCATTTTAGATGAGCAAGGAAATATCCTTTCCCTGAATCCCGCATTTAAAAAAATTACTGGTTTTGACATCGATAATTTTTTAAAAACTCCTTTTTCCAAACTTTTACCAGAAGAAGAAAAGGCAAGCTTTGAAAAAAACTTAATAACTTGCCTGAGGGGAAATAAGCCGGAATCCAGGGAATTTAAAATCAAAGCCAGGCATGGTCAGGCTATTCTTGATCTTTATTTGCTCCCTCTTTTGGAAAAAGGTAAGGTAGTCGGAATTTTTGGTATGGGGCGGGACATTACCGAAAGAAAGGCTCTGGAAAAAAGTTTACATCAGGTTGAAAGGTTAAAATCCATTGGCACACTGGCTGGCGGCATAGCACATGATTTTAATAACATTCTGGAAATTTTGTTGACTAATTATTCTATTATTAAAGAGTCTGTTCGTGAAAATGAAGAGGTTAGCTTTTCTCTTCAGCTCGTTCGGCAGGCCATTGAGCGGGGAAAAAATCTTGTACAAAATCTTTTAACTTTTGCCAGTAAAAAAGAGCCCAAATTTATTACACTGGATTTGAACGATGAAATCAAACATGTTATTAATTTACTGCAACAAACAACGCCACGATCCATTTTTTTTGACCTCAAACTGGCCCCACAAAAAATCTGGCTTCGTTTCGACCAGGTTCAAATCCAGCAAATGATTTTAAATTTATGTCTTAATGCGATCGATGCCATCAAATGCCATAAACCTCAAGGCAAAATCCAGATAAGCACACACGTTATGCAAAACAGACCAAAACCTTTTAAAGGAAATCAGGATAATCCCACAGGTTATTGTTTGCTGGAAATTATGGATGAAGGTGTTGGTATTGATCCTGAAACACAAAAATTTCTATTCGACCCATTTTTCACCACAAAAAGTCATGGCACTGGGTTGGGCTTATCGGTAGTCTATGGAATTATTGAACGATTACATGGAGAGGTTATTGTTGACAGCACACAAGGGCAGGGCGCTACATTTAAAATTTTGCTGCCGTTAGCAAAGAGGGAGTATGTCGAGAAAGATGAAATAATTGAAAGCTCACAAAAACTTATTACACCGACAAAAGGAAAACCTCACATCCTTTTAGTGGAAGATGATCAGGTGTTAAGCAAAATGTTTGCTTTTATTCTAAAAAGATACGGCTATCAGGTTCAACAGGTTTACGATGGCAGAAAAGCCTTAAGAATAATTGCTGATGATTCTAAAAAAATCGATATTGCCATTCTGGACTTTGATATTCCAGAAGTCAACGGATGGCGAATCGCTAAAAAGATTTTAGACACAAAAAAAGATATCCGGGTGATTATTAGTAGTGGTTACCTTACTCCGAAAATCCGACACCAAATCGAGTTGGAACAAAGAGTCAAACTTTTTGAAAAGCCGTTTGAGCCTGAAGATTTGCTGGCCTATTTGACAGATGTCTTAAATCAACCAAAGGAAATGGTATGAAAGCTGATCTATTAGTTGTTAACGCCAGTACAAGCGGAGTATGTGCTGCCATTCAGGCTGCCCGAATGGGGTTAAAAGTTGTTGTGGTTGAAGATTCTCCCTGGGTAGGCGGCATGTTAACAGCAGCAGGTGTCTCCGCTATTGACGGAAACCATAAGCTGCCTTCAGGTCTGTGGGGAGAGTTTAGACAAAAGCTTTATGATTATTACGGCGGAGCGCAGGCTGTGGAAACCGGTTGGGTGAGCAATACTTTATTTGAGCCTAAAGTGGGCCAGAGGATTTTAAAAGATATGCTTAATAACTCGGGAGATGTTGAAATTTTCCATGGTTATTATCCATATCAGGCATTGACAGAGGGCAAGCGGTTAAACGGAGTTAATTTTAAAAATGAAAATGGGCAAACCTTAACGGTTGAAGCTGCCTACACCATTGATGCCAGCGAATATGGCGATGTTATTGCCTTAAGCGGCGCCAAATTCTACTATGGGCGGGAAAGTGCTGAGCAAACCGGCGAACCCGGTGCACCACCAAAGCCCGACGATTTAATCCAGGATGCAACGTTTGTTGCAATATTAAAGGATATGGGGACTGATGGGAATTTTACCATCGATCAGCCAGAAAATTACGCCCCTGAAGAATTCCTAGGCTGCTGCAAAGAATGGGCTTTAGGCAATGAAAAAGATCTGGTTGATGCCAGAACCATGCTGGAATATGGCCGTTTGCCCAACGATAAGTTCATGATCAACTGGCCAAAACAGGGCAATGATTATTTTGCCCATTTTCCCAGGCTTAAAAGAAATGAACGCTTAAAAGAAATGGACAGAGCCAGGCAAACAACACTGCGATTCGTTTACTTTATTCAAAATCATTTAGGGTTTAAAAATCTGGCTCTTTGTCCCGATGAGTTTCCTACAGATGACCATTTGGCCTTAATTCCCTACATCAGGGAGAGCCGTCGACTGGTTGGCTGTAAGACACTCAAATTACAAAACATTTTAAAGCCCTATGCCGATCCTGAAGCGCTTTACCAGCAAAGTATTGCGGTTGGTAATTATCCTTTGGATCATCATCATGACAAAGCCACCCGTAATGCGCAGGAGAAATATCTTCCCATCCCTGCCTTTACTGTCCCTTTTGGCAGTTTAGTTCCTTTTGAACTGGAAGGATTGATAGCTGCTGAAAAGAGTATTTCTGTTACGCACATGGTAAATGGTTGCAGTCGACTCCAACCGGTAGTCATGCAGATTGGTCAGGCAGCAGGAGCCACCGCTGCTCTGGCTATAAAACAAAATAAACCGGTCAGAGAATTAAATATTCGACTATTACAACAAATTCTGCTCGACGCGGGTATGTACCTAATGCCTTTTACCGATATGACTAAAGAACACTGGGCTTTTAAATCTATGCAGCGAATTGCCCTGTGCGGATTGTTAAAAGGCGAAGGGCGCGCAAAAGATTGGGCTAATGAGTTCTACATTTTCCCGGAAAAACCGGTTACTTTACAGGAAGCTTTAAAGGCGATTAAAGTATTAAAACCGGATTTTGTCCCCCCTGCGGAAGAATTTGGCGCTCTGGCAGATGACCAGGCTTTAACGCGTTTGGAAGGAGTTAAATTACTTTGGCTGTCTTTTGGAAAACCAAAACCCGCAACCAAAATTTTTTTAAACGACGTTCAGCATCTGGCCATTGATTTTTTGCTGGCCAATAAACTGGGGAAGCCCTGGATTGATTTTAAAAAAGAACGGTTCTATCCAAAAGAACCCATGACCCGATCGGTTTTTGCCTATTTAATGGATAATTTGTTTAAGCCATTTGATAAACCGCTTTTTTTGAAAGATTCTTAAACACAGGAGAAAGACAATGCAAAAATTATTAATTGTTTACCTGATCCTTGTTTTTGTTCACACTGTTTTACTGGCTCAAAATAAACCGCCAGCTAATCCTGATCCCCACAGGTTTGATAAGGAAATTAACGCCTTTATTATGTACGATCAAAAAAACAGTTTTCCTGAAAATGCGATCCTCTTTGTTGGCAGTTCCAGCATTCGTATATGGAAAACACATCTGGCTTTTCCTGAATTTCCTGTGATTAATCGTGGCTTTGGCGGAGCTCACATTTCAGATGTTTTATTTTTTTACGACCAAATTGTAAAAAAATATCAGCCTCAAATTATTGTGTTTTATGCAGGTGACAATGATATTGCAGCAGGTAAACCGGTTGATCAGGTTGTGTCCGATTTCAAAAAATTTGTACAAAAAGTAAAATCAGACCTGCCTTCCATCAGAATTATTTATTTACCAATAAAGCCTTCAATTCTGCGTTGGAAATTTTGGCCGGCCATGGATAAAGCCAACCAAATTATCAAAAGCATCTGTCTTCAGGATGAATTGTTGGAATATATTGACACCGCAGGCGCCTTACTTGCTGCCGGAGGACAACCTGACAAAAATTTATTTATCAGCGACGGTTTACATTTGAATGCAAAAGGTTATCAAAAGTGGAACGCCATTTTATTACCCGTTCTTCAAAAAAAATATAAATAAAAGAAGGAAGATAGAAATGTTTTTTAGATTTTTAACCGTTTCTCTTTTAATCTTTTCTTCCTTTTCCGTTCAAGCCAAACCTTTTGAACAAGATTCAGTACTTTTATCTTCAAAAACATTGGTAATTACTTTTATTGGGCATGGTTCGTTAAAATTTGAATACAAGAGAAAACAGATCTATATCGATCCTTGCAGCATGTTCGGAGATTACAGTACCATGCCCAAAGCCGACCTGATTCTTATTACTCATCAGCACCGTGATCATTTTGACTCCGTCGCCATATCTCAAATTGCAACGAATCAGACTGACATATTTTTAAACCAACTGAGTTTTAAAATTTTGAAAAGAGGCAAGATCCTAAAAAATGGAGACAAAGTGCAATGGGATGGTATAATTATTGAAACTGTTCCAGCCTACAATCTGGTACACAAGCGCAAAGACGGTCGATTGTTTCATCCCAAAGGAGAAGGAAACGGTTATGTCTTAACCATAGATGGGAAGCGCATTTACATTGCCGGCGATACTGAAAACACACCCGAGATGAAAAATCTGAAAGATATTTTTATTGCCTTTTTACCGATGAATATTCCTTACACTATGACGCCCGAAATGGTTGCCAACGCCGCAAAATCTTTTAAACCGCAGATACTTTACCCTTACCACTATGGGAACACAGATGTAAACGTACTTTTGAAGTTATTGCAAAGCGAAACTATTGACATCCGCATCAGGCAGATGCAATAGTACGTGCTTATTTAATTAGAATTGCTTTGACTGTCTTAATCTGATTTAAAGAAGAAAGGCGAATAAAGTAGATGCCAGAGACAACTATTTGTCCGTTATCATTTCTACCATCCCATACCAGATTGTGCTTTTCCTGATTCAGTTTTACATTGTTCAGTAATGTTCGCACTTTTTTCCCATTTAAGTCGAAAACCATCAACGATACTTGTTCAGGATTGTTTAGCCTGAAGCTGATCGTTGTTGAAAGATTGAAGGGATTAGGGAATACACGTAATTGAATGGAATTGGGCAGTCTGTTTTCTGTAGCCAAATTTGAGACAGTGTTGCCAAAATTAGGCGTTCCCAAATCGCCGGCGGAGCCTTCCCAGGGGAGTTGAGAAGTACTCCAAAAAGCAGGATCATTATTATTTTCTGTCATTTCTCCGGCAAAATACATGGAAGCCCCGGCAGGATCCGGCCAGTTTGGCCCGCCATCATATTCCACGCGATCAATTTCGGTTGTACCATCGGCTGCAATTAAAATAATTTCATCTGCTCCATTGGCCAGATTAATTCCTGAATATTGGTAAGCGACATTGACGCCGCCATTGGTGTTTACGTCCGAATTGCGCCCCAAAACCAGATATTCCCCGGGTTGAATGACAACACTTTGTACAATAGTGTGTGAATCAGAATCCCTATCCTTAATGGTCCAGCCGTTTAAATCAATTGCCTGATCGCTGTTGTTGTAAATTTCGAACCATTCGCCATCGGAATCATAAACTGCAGACGGATTTTGCATGATCTCTGTGATGACGATGTCGCCGGGTTGCGCCGTGTAGCCGCCGCCTGTGGTATCAGAAGAACTTTCAAAATAAGCTCTGCGTACCAGGGTCGAATCAAGAATAAAAGGATTTAGTTTATTATCCTGATATGGAGCAATTCTTTCATTTCTCTCCATCTCCTGTGCATCAACCGGATCGACATAGTGCCATGTACGCAAAGTATATTTTTGTAATTCGAAAAAGTTAGTGTCCAACTGCTCCTTATACATGGTGTAAATGTAAAAAATAGCCCTTGCTGCATTACCTTTATGATCCTCACGCGGTTCAAACCAGCCAGCATTATCTTTTTCGCTGAATTGATCAATAAATTGGTTTGGAATAGTGGTTAAATAGTAATCATCACGCCACCATTTATCGGTTTGCTCGTCAGGAATATCTTTAAAAGGATCGTTGCTTCTTGAAGAATTAACTTCAGCTCTGGCAGGGAAAAGATGTTGCAGATCGCTTTTGGCATTGCCGGTATCGGTTCCATAGCTTTGCGGCCAGGTATGTTCTGTATTCATGCCCTTGTTGTAAGCATCGGTACTCGGGTCCTGCGCCGGATCAATATAAATGGTGTACCCGGAGTAAACGCAGCTAACACTGTCATTGTAATTATCGATCACCGAAAACATAACGTCACGTGCTTCATCGTAACTCAGTACGATGGCTGGTTTGTAATAAGCCCTTAGACTGTCGATTAATTCCTGGCCGGTTAAATTTGGAAAAATGGGTTCCTGGGCCGCCAAAGAAATAACAAACAATTGTAATAATAATACCAGGCGCAATATTTTTTTCATAATTTCAATTCCATCAATTAAAAATTAAAAATAAATTAAGGTCTGTTGTAGTAACAAACCTTAAAGTTTCAAATTATATTCCTCGATGATCGGCACTAAAATTCAATTAAATAGAGGTTTTTTCGAAATTTTCAAAAATTAACCACTTTATCTGAATTTTTAAAACTCTATGTTACTACTTATTTGGTAACGATTTTATTACTGCAATTTTAAACATCCTTTTTTCCAAAATCCTTGTCCAGAGGAATGAATGGTAAAATCAAAAAGCCCGGAATGGTGGCAATAATCACCCAGATAAAAAAGTTATGGTAGCCAACCAGTTCCTGAATCCAACCAGAAAACATACCTGGAATCATCATGCCTAAGGCCATAAAACCGGTTGTAATAGCGAAGTGGGCGGTTTTGTGTCTTCCCTGAGAGGCGTAAATCATGTAAAGCATGTAGGCTGTAAAACCGAATCCATAACCAAATTGTTCGATGGCCACACAAAGATTAACAATAAGCAGGCTATCGGGTTGTGTTGCCGAAAGATAAATGTAAACCGCATCCGGCAGGTTAATGGCAATAGCCATGGGCCACAACCAGAATTTTAATCCATGTTTGGCAGCTAAAAATCCTCCTAACAAGCCGCCAATAGTTAAAGCTAAAATTCCAACAGTGCCATAGACAAAACCTACCTGCCCTGTGGTTAAAGCCAGTCCTCCGGCCTCCTGTGCATCCAATAAAAAAGGCGAGGCCAGCTTTACCAATTGCGATTCTCCAAGACGATAGAGTAGTAGAAAGGCTAAAATCCAGCCTATTTTTTCTTTATTGAAAAATTCGACAAAAGTGGCAATAAATTCTTTTAGAATATTGCTCAGGCCCTCTGTGCTACCGGGTTGATCGCTGGCTGGAAAAGGAAGAATTAATTTATGATAAAGAAAAAAGCCCAGGAAAAAGGCGGCTAATAATAAGAAAGTTATGGACCATGACAGTGGAATATTGCCCGCCGTTGCTTTAAATGTGGCCATAGAGCGATGCCTTAGTTTTGGATCCAGTTGAATGGCGGCAATAGCCGGACGGTTCCAGTTGCTGGCGTTGAAGGTAAGCCGCTGGCCGTAGGCGCTGCCCTCGACCAGGAAAATACTTTTGTCTCCGGCTATGCGGCCAAAGTTGACCACAATTTCCTCTTCCGCTTCCGGTTTGTTGGACAGGTAAAAATAGATTAATCCAATATTACCCGCCAGGTCTTTTTGTCCGGTGATTGCTTTTCGTTCAGCAAAATTTTCTTTAATCCAATTGCTCAGCGGTTCTGAAACGTGTTTTGTCCACCAGGATTTTTCAGTTTCTTTTTTGACAACAAATCGTTTATCCGGTTTGGCAAAGCCATTTTTAATATTCCATTCTCTGACAAACTTAAGCAGAGAATCAGCGCGCACCTTGCTGATGGAAACAGTAGGAATGGTAAGCGTATCCTGCGGATAACTGATGATATGTAATTCGCCTTCAACCGGTTCGATGGTCAGGCATTGAGGGTTAATCATCTCCACGTTGGTTTGTTGAGGATTAGCCATTACGTTAAGCTGAATGCTTTCCAGGCCCGTATGGCTCTCCAGATAGCCGGCAAAGATGATTAACAAACCTTGCCCGGTAATCATGGCAAAGCGGTAAAAAGTACTACGTACACCAACAAACCAGGCTTGCTGGCGTTCGGTAAGGCCCAACATGTAAAAGCCATCCGCAGCAATATCGTGCGTGGCAGAACTGAAAGCCAGTAACCAGAAGAAAATAAGTGTGAACTTAAAAAAGGAAGGTAAAGGAATGCTTAACCCGATACCTGCTAACCCGGCTCCAATTAACAGTTGCATGGTTAACACCCAAAACCGCTTGGTTTTTATTAAATCGACCAGCGGACTCCACAAGGGCTTAATCACCCAGGGCAGGTACAACCAGCTTGTGTAAAGCGCAATATCAGCATTAGACACACCCAGGCGTTTGTACATGATGACTGAAACCATCATTACCACGACATAGGGAATGCCTTCGGCAAAATACAGAGAAGGCACCCAAAGCCATGGATTCTTTGATTCTTTACCTTTTGAAGATGCTTTCATAGACTTAGTAAATCCTTTTTAATTGGCTATTGGGATAATAATGCAGAACAATTT
>JAGHBR010000365.1 GCA_021160885.1 Caldisericaceae bacterium | reverse complement strand
GTTCCCTTACTGAACTGGTCAGGAAAAAATAATCAAATGCAGCTATTTCATTTTTATGAATCTTTGTTTCAATCACCCCAAGTTCCTGAATCAGCACCGAGCGCACAATGCCAGGCAACAAACCAACAGAAGAAGGCGGCGTAAACAATTTGTCTCCCTTTACTCCAATAATATTGGCCATGGAAGTTTCCATTAAAAAGCCCTTCGGGTGTAAATAAAGTACGTCGTCAAAGCCCTCTTGCTGCGCCAATCCTTTAAAGTAGAAATGATAGCCGTAATTAATAGTTTTGTGCTGTAGCAGGGCTACCTCAGGATTAAAAGGTGAGTCCATGGTTTTTAGCCTAACCGAAGCCGTGACGGACTGCTTTTCGGGCAAAAATTCAATTAAAATTAAAAAATCGGTCGGGATTAATTGTGAAGTCCTGCCTTCAAAAGGCAAGGTGCAAACCAATTTTACACGGGCAGAGCGGCAGTCCGCATTCTCCAGTTTTTGCAAAATAATGCTTTTTAAATCCGGCCAGTCTACCGCAGCCTTGAAAAATGCCAGACTCTGTTCCATGCGCTTTAAATGTTTTTCCCAAAAATAGAGGACGCCATCCTGATAGTGAATGGTTTCAAAAAGCGCCTGGCCGCTACTTAGGCGGGCCAGAATCGGAAAAATATCTTTATTCTCATGCCATGCATTGTTGAAAAACAAAAGCATTTTGCTGCCTCCTTTAACTATTTAAAATCGGGGCTGCTTTGGCCAGGCATTCAAGATACTCTGTTTCAGGATTAGAGTCAATGACAATGCCTCCTCCGGCCTGGTAGTGTAGCCAGTTGTCTTTAAGAATGACCGTGCGGATTAAGATATTTGCGTCGGTCAAATTGTTTCCAGGAAATCTTAAGAAAAGAGAACCGGTGTAAAAAGAACGGTTGTGGTTTTCCAACTGATTAATGTACTGCATGGCTGCAATTTTAGGACAGCCGGTGATGGAGCCGCCCGGGAAAGTGGCTTCGATTAAATCAAAAAAAATTTTGCCTGGTTGCAATTTTCCCTGAATTGTCGAGACCAGATGGTGCACGTATTTAAAGCTACGCAGTTCTGACTGTTCCATAACCTTAACAGAACCGGGACAACAAACTCTTGACAAATCGTTTCGCAAGAGGTCGGTAATCATGTTTAGCTCTGCATGGTCTTTTTCGGACCTGGCCAGTTGGTTTTTTAAAGAAGCGTCGTGCTCTGGATTGGTTGAAGTTTTAATAGTGCCTTTAATCGGTTCGCTTTGTACCAAATGGCCTTTCTGAAACCAAAAGCGTTCCGGCGAAACAGAAATGAGTTGGAAATCGGGCAATTGAAGATAAAAGCTAAAAGGCGCCAGTGTTTTTGAATGCCATTGCCTGAAAAGCTTTAAACCGTTCAGCCAGAGTTTTCTGGAAAAGCGGATTGTGTAATTTAACTGGTAAAATTCGCCTTCTGCAATTAATTGCCGAATTTGGCGGATTTTTTGTAAATAGTTTTCCTTGCCTTCGTTAATAATGGTTCCTGTAGGTGCCTTATTAAATTTTTGATGATCATGGATTTCAAGTTCTGGCAAAGATGAATTAAAATTTAAAACACGCGTCGATCCTTCCATTTTTAAAAATCCTTCCGCTGGAAGCAATAGAAACCAGTCCGGCAGTTGATAAAAATCGTTAAGGGCAAGATTTAACTGTCGTACGCCGTAGTCATAGGACAGCAAGAGCAGGTAAATGAGTTCCGGTTTGGAAAGCAAGGTAGTGTCAATCAGATTTACTAGTTCCTTCAAGGAAAAATTCAGACTGCAAGTTTCGCCTTGCGGGAAAATGACCTTGATGCCGTGCTTTTTATCGGGCAAAAATAGAGCAGCCCAGCTATTGATTATTAATTGAGTTGTTCCCTTTTCCGGAATGGGCCAGTTAGGCGCCCAAAACACCGGTCTGTCCGTAGTTAATGGTGTTCCGGAATCTGAATATTCGATGCTGATGGAATCGACGTAATTTTTAAGCCAGCGTTTCATGAACAATACTCACAAAATTTTTGATGATTTTTAGCCCATCGGATGTCAGGAAAGATTCCGGGTGAAACTGCACGCCATAAACAGGCAATTGGGAATGTTGAAATGCCATGGGAATATTTTTGTAAACCGCCGTTACCTCAAGCTCTTCAGGAATTCGATCGCAGATTAGAGAGTGGTAGCGGGCGGCTTTAAAGCTGCGGGGCAGCCCGTCAAACAGGGGAGACGTAGCTATTTGGTGAACCGAAAAGGCTTTACCATGAACTGGCTGTTCTGCGCGGATTGTTTTACCGCCAAGAGCCTGATTAATGATTTGCATTCCAAGACAGACGCCAAGTATCGGCAGCTGAGAAGCACATTCTCGAAAAATTTCCATGGAATAGCCGGCCTTTTCCGGACGCGAAGGCCCGGGTGATATTACAAGTCCGCCAAATTTGCACGCCTCTTCCTTGAGTTTGGGATCGTCGTTAAACAAAACTTGCACCTTAGCGCCAGCCATTAGCAGGTAGTGCTGTAAATTGTAAGTAAATGAATCGTAATTGTCGATTAAAAGCAGATTTATCTCAGACATAAGGCATTGTTCTCAAATGGATTAAATCGTTTTTGCTGGAACCTTAACAGACCATTGGCACATAGCCCTGGTTGATTAAATCAGAGATTTGGGCTCCAACATAATCAACCGTTACACCCTGATTCTCAAGGTTTTTGCTAATACCCTGGGCATTCGCTAAAGCACGGCAGGCCACCACCTGTTGATTCATGCATAAAAAGTCCTGAACCATTTCGCGAAATTCAGCATGATTGACTAACAGCCGTTCTGCCGGTCCAAAAATGAATAGCTTTTATTGGCCAGGCAATTCATTGCGTACATCATGGCTGTAATGGCCTTTCCGGCTCTGCAGTACTTATAATAATTAACAGTATTTTCATATTGCAATGATCGAGCTTTAATACAACTGATTCATAAAAAATAGGTAATTTTTCATTGACTAACAAAGAAAAAATTACAATTTCAGTATTATGAGAAACCTTGGAATAACTCGATGGTGCGGACGCTCCACACCGCCACTATAGGCCAGGATAGAATAAATGCTCTGTTTAATTACTATTTAAAAATTAGCAAATAGACGCTTTTATCCGGCGTCCGGCTGCACCGACATGTCGGGATCTTCGCTTACATTACGACAGGCCATTATTGTACCTGGCATCCTTGCATGCTTCCCTATGGTTTTTGTTTTTTATTCATCTGGATTAAGCCTTTGCAAAAAGTGAGTTGATTGCGTTGCGATTTAAGGAAAATATAAGCGTTGTTTATTAAAATGATAACCCGCTTTGACGCAATTGATAAAAAAGGGATTTATTTTTTCAAAAATTTAGAAGCATACCTGAGGCAGTATTCAAAATTTTTCATTTTTAATAGTTTTATATAGTAATTAGTATATGTGCAAAAGTCAACAAGAATTTTTTGATTTCCGGGCAAAATATTTCTATAATTTATCTGGCAAACAAAATTAAAACCGATTAGATAGAATTAAAAAACATTGTGAGGTTAGTAATGAAGACAGCATAAGAGGAAGTTAAGACCTTAATTGAGGGCCTACCAGACGATTGCACAATTGAGGATGTTCAATACCATCTTTATGTTGTAGAAAAAGTCCAGAGAGGGATTGAGCGTGCAGAAAGTAAAGGAACCATCTCACATGAAGAAGCAAAAAAGAGATTAAGTAAATGGATTACGGAATAGTATGGTCTCCAGAAGCATTAGAAGATATTGAGTTTATTGCAGAGTATTATAGAAAGGGATTCAAAATTTTATGCAAAGGTGGCAGTGAATAAGATTTTTCAATCAACAGAGAAGTTAAAGAATTTCCACAAAATTTGAAGAGTTTTACCAGAATTAGAGAGGAAAGATGTAAGAAAGTTGATGTTGTATAGTTATCGTCTTGTCTATCAGGTGAAAGAAAGACAAATATTAATAATTGCAGTGATACATGGCAAAAGACAGTTTGAAGATGTAATAAAAGAATACAAAATTTCATAGCAAGCCACTGTAGCGGACAGCGATTCCGCTGCCGCTAAGTTCGATGTTATGATGCATAAAATATGCATTTTATTGATTAGTTTATATTCATATATTACAACGACGATTTTATTAAGAAAGGTTTTTGTATGGAAATAGTTGACGAGAAAAAATATATAGACGAAAGTTGGGATTTTGAAGACGCGAATACAAAAACTTTAACCCATTGCTTTCATAGTTACCCTGCAATGATGATACCTCAAGTTGCAGCAAGACTATTAGATAAATATGGCAAGAATGCAAATCTATTATTTGATCCTTATTGTGGTACTGGAACTTCATTAGTGGAAGCAAATGTAAGAAATATAAATGCAGTTGGAACAGATTTGAATCCTCTTGCTCGTTTAATTGCCAAGGTCAAAACTACCCCAATAAATATTCAGGCGCTTGATTTATATTTGAAAGACTTTAATAACTACCTATTTTCTTCGCGATTTGGCGTAAAGAAAAATATTTCATTTGTTATTCCAAGATTTGATAATATTGATTATTGGTTTACTAAAGATGTTCAAATCAAATTAGCTATTTTAAAACATTACATTGATCATATAGATAACGAACCAATACAAGATTTTTTCTTAGTTGCTTTTAGTGAGACCGTTAGAGAAAGTTCTTTGACAAGAAATGGTGAGTTTAAACTTTATAGG
>JAGHBR010000480.1 GCA_021160885.1 Caldisericaceae bacterium | reverse complement strand
ATTGAGTAGTGTAAATTAAGACGGAAAAGACCAATGGAAAAGAATTTTGAAGTATTAATAACCAGAAAAATTCCAGAGATTGGCATCGACCTTTTAAAAGCAGCCGGTTATAAGGTGACTGTTAATGAAAATGATCAGCCGTTACCGCGTGTAGAATTATTAGAATCTATTGAGAAGTTCGATGCTTTAGTTTGCATGCTCTCCGATAAAATCGATAAAGAAGTGCTTGACAGGGCCAAACGTTTGAAGGTGATTGCCAATTACGCTGTTGGTTACAATAATATTGATGTCGAAGAAGCAACCCGCAGAAAAATCTTTGTCACCAATACGCCTGATGTTTTAACTGCTGCTACGGCCGATTTGGCCTGGGCCCTTTTATTAGCGGTAAGCCGGCGAGTAGTAGAAGCAGATCACTTTTTACGCCAGGGAAAATTTAAAGGATGGGCACCTGAGTTACTGTTGGGTACGGAAGTCTCCGGCAAAACGCTGGGTATTGTGGGCGCCGGAAGGATTGGCCAGGCGGTGGGGCATCGGGCGCTGGGCTTTGACATGAAAATTCTTTACTATTCCAGGCAACCTAAGCCTGAATTTGAACAGGCCACCGGAGCCCATTTTTTGGCCCTGGATGAACTGTTGGCCACCGCAGATTTTGTTTCGCTTCATTGCCCATTGACTCTGGAAACGCATCATTTGCTTAATGAAGAAAGAATTTTTGCCATGAAAAAGGGCGCCATTTTAATTAACACTGCCCGTGGCCCGGTGGTGGACGAAAAGGCGCTGGTTAAAGCTCTCAAAAAAAGGCATCTGGCAGGAGCCGGTTTGGATGTGTTTGAGAACGAGCCTGAAGTCCATCCGGAACTGTTGTCCTTAAACAACGTAGTAGTATTACCACATATCGGGAGTGCAACTGTGGAAACCAGGAGTGAAATGGCGCGCATGGTAGCCAAAAATGTGATTTCTGCTCTGGAAAAAGGCGTGCCTGTTAATCCTGTAAATTCATTTTAATCGTTTAATAGGGGAGTTGTAATGCGTGTTTTAAAAATTCCTGTCGGTCCTTTCGAAGTTAATTGTTATATTGTGGTGGATGAACAAAATGCGGAATGTTTTTTAATCGATCCAGGGGATGAACCACAAAAAATAATTGAATTAATTGAAAATCAAAAGTTAAAACCTCAGAAAATCATTAATACGCATAGCCATATTGATCATGTCCGTCATCTCCTTCAAGTTAAAGAACATTTTAACATTCCTTTTTTTATACATGAAGATGACCTGCCTTTGCTTGAAGCTATGAAAGAACAGGCTCTGTTTTTTGGCCTGGATTGTTCAGACATTCCTGAAGTGGATGGTTTTTTGAACGATGGCGACACCTTTGAAATGGATAGCCAGCTTGTTCGGATTTTACACACTCCGGGTCATAGTCCAGGTAGTATTAGTATCTATTTTCAAAAAAATGTCTTTGTCGGTGATGTGTTGTTTAAAGAATCCATTGGTAGAACTGATCTTTATGGTGGAAATTACCAGGTTTTGATGGATTCCATTAAGAATAAATTACTCACCTTACCTGATGAAACAGTGGTTCATTCAGGACATGGTCCAGAAACCACCATCGGTAATGAAAGAAGACAAAATCCCTTTTTGAAAGATTTAGAAAAGAATGGATTTAGAGAATAAAGTTGTTTTAATAACAGGCGGGGCAGTCCGTCTGGGAAGGGCGATTACCTTAGAGTTGAGCAAAAGAAAGGCGCTCATTTGCTGCCATTACCACTCCAGTACTACGGAAGCAAAACAGCTTAAACAACAGATTGATGAGGCGGGTGGCCATATTTTGCTTTTCCGGCAAGACCTTTCTTCGGTTCCTCAGGCTGAGAACCTGGCAGAACGGGTACTGTCACAAACAGGACGTGTGGACGTGCTGGTAAACAATGCTGCTATTTTCTTCAAAACCCCATTTGGTCAGGTTAGCGAAGCGGATTGGGATCGCTTGATGGAGGTTAATTTAAAAAGTGTCTTTTTCCTTTCGCAAAAAATTGGCCTGCAAATGAAAGTACGCGGAGCAGGTAAAATTGTCAATATTGCCGATAGCGGCGCCCTTCATCCGTTTCCATCTTACTTGCCTTACAGCATCAGTAAAGCAGGTATTGTTACTCTGACCATTGGTCTGGCCAAAGCTCTGGCGCCGGAAGTGCAGGTCAACTGCATCAATCCAGGTCCGGTGATGATGCCGCCGAATTTTCTGGAGGCAGAAAAACAGTTTGCCATCAATCAAACGCTGCTTAAAAGAGAGGGCAATGCAGAGGACATTGCCCGCACGGTACGCTTTTTAATCGAAGATTCGGATTACATTACCGGTAGTTGCATTAATGTGGATGGCGGCCGGGCGGTGCGTTGAACCACAGTTTTTGAAAAAACAATTTACACTTGGCTAAAATAATTTAATTGATGAGTGTAGCATTGTTTACTAAAGGTTTAAAGGGTTAAGAGTATAAGGGTATAAGAGTTAAGGGCCTTTTTGGTTGAATGGAGATAAAAAGTTAAGGGTGTATGAGTATAAGAGTTAAGAGTAAGGGCAGTGGCACTTTGTAGCGTATTTGAGTCTGTCGATGTAAAAATCTCAGGAACATATTTATTTTGGACAAAAGTGACTGTCCCCTTTTAATTTCCCCCGTTACATGAAAATTATTTCGTATTTCGAAATTCGAGTTTCGAATTTTCTAATCCACGGGATGGGCCAAAGAAACCAAGTTTACAATAAAAATTGTCCAGAATCGGATATATCTTGGACAGCAGTGAAAATAATTCCTTAACCTCAAAAGCAGCTTTAAGTGCGAAAAGCAAAAAAAGTCCCGCCGCACGGTACCCCGCACAACGGGACTTTTGGGGGAAGAGCTTTGAATTAATTTTTAATGAATGATCAAACTTTTTTATTCTCTTTCAAAAAAATCGTGGACAATTACGTGAAAATCCTTGTCATTTAAAGCACGCAGTTCGCCAATGTAAACCTTGCCATCTGCAGGGACATGCTTTTCGTCCATGGTCGATTTAACAGATTTTTTAACATAGTCCTGCAGGCGTTCCAGTTCTTCCTCAAAAAATTTAACGGCTTCCTGGCCAATTTTCAGATTGCTTAAATCTTCTTCCAATTTTTCTGCGTCAATCAGGCAAATCCAGTTGCTTTCATAGGAAGTAATTCCCAACCGGTCAGGGTCTTCAACAACCGCTCCGTTAACTTTAATCACGCGTCCGCTGATTGGAGAGCGAAAGGGAATCGCGTTCTGCCCGACGCGCACATTGAACAGTAACTGGCCCTGTTTCACCTCCATGCCCGGAGTAGGAGCTTCGATGGCATCCACTTTACCAATCAGTTTGTTGGCAAAATCATCAATACCCACGTGCGCTTCGCCGCTTTCCGTTAAGGCTGCCCAGGTGTGCCAGGGCGAAATGAAAACACCGCCTGGAATGTAAAACTCGACCGTGTCTTTTACTTCTGGTTCTCCCACATGCGAAATATGCACGCGGGATTTCAGTTGTTTTTTAATCCGTTCCTGACGCTGAATCAAGAATTTGTCCACCATGGCGACCAGTTCGTCTTCAGTAAAAGGCTTTTGTACGTAGTCCATGGCGCCATATTTCATGGTTTCTACGGCCGATTCAACAGAGGCATATCCGGTAATGATGATCACATCGATGTCCGGACGCAGATGTTTAACCGCTTTACAAACTTCCACGCCATCCATTTCCGGCATTTTTAAGTCGGTAAAAACAAAATCGTAATGCCGTTTCTGGATTAAGGCCAGCGCTTCCTGACCAGTTTGCACGGTGTCCACCGAGTAGCCTGCCATAACTAAAATTTTACGGAAGCTGTCTAAGATGATCTCTTCATCGTCAACTGCCAAAATACGCGCTTTGGGATTGGGCACTTCCACGCGTTTAAGTGTTTTGGCCTCATGGCTGAAATCGAGTTTTAAGTTGGTTTCCAGCGCCTGTTGACGTAATTTGCGCATTCTTTTCTCTTCTGCCTTTTTCAGAATGGTGCGAATAACCAGGTCAGCAATGATGAAGAGAATCAAAGCAACGATTAATAAAAATACTCCCATTTTTTACTCCTTTATTTAGCTAATCTATTATTGACAACAAAATGTTAAATGATTGATTTCGTAATTTAAATTGTGCGGCACAATTACGTAAAGCCAGCCTTCAAAGTACGGGTCTTTCTCCAGAATTTCCGGGTTTTCAATTAAATTTTCGTTACGTTGAATGATCTGGCCGCTTAAAGGGCTGACCACCGGATGAACTAAGCCGTTTTTAGCTTCAACCTCTGCACAAGAGAAGCCCTGGTTGATTTCGCTCTCCATAGGCAGCAGGTTAATCTTTTTTATGACGCCAATGATTTTTAAAAACAGGAAAGAGAGTCCAATTTTAACTGAACCATCCAGGTCCATGAAGCACCAGGAGGCGTAACCTAATTTTTTGTATTGCGAAGGACAGGGTACAATAAGTGAATTGGGATCAGGCTTTGATTGTTGCTGCTGCTGAATTTGCACATACCTGAAACCGCGGTAAAGGGCGCTAAGCAATTCGTCAGCTGTAAATGGTTTTGGCAAATAATCGATGGCGCCCAAATCCAGCGATTTAACCGCATTTTCTACTGTGGCGTAACCGGTGGTCATAATGACCGGCAGCGGGCTATTGGTCCGATTTAAATGTTCCAAAAATTCAAAGCCATCCATATCCGGCAGTTTAATGTCGCACAGACAGAGGTCGTATTTGTTCTTCAGGGCCAGATCCAGTCCCTGGTGGGCATCAGCTGCTGTGCTTACCTGCCAGCCTTCTGAACCGGCCACACGTTTAACCGCGTCTAAAATGACCTGTTCATCGTCGATGGCCAAAAGATGTTTGTCTTCTTTGCTCATGGTCATCACTAAGTGGTTTGTACCGGTAAATGAATGGTAAAAGTGGTTCCTTTACCTAACTTGCTTTCCACAGAAATCGTTCCTTCGTGGTTTTCGAGAATTCCCCAGATGACGGCCAGGCCCAGACCGGTGCCTTGCTGTCCTTTGGTGGTAAAAAACGGATCAAAAATTTTGTCAATGATTTCCGGCGGAATACCACAACCGGTGTCGCTGACTTTAATTTCGATGTAGTCACGCGGACCTTGTTTTTCGATGAAATCCCAATATTGCCATTGGCAATCGTCGGTAAAGCAACCTTGCAGTTGCCCTTTGCCGGGAATTTCCAGCAAGTAAACCGGCGCTTCACACTTCGGGCAGGTTTGCTCTTTGTCGATTAATGAAATATTGCATTTGGGGCAGACAATATCTTTAATGTCGTCATTTTTAACCGAAATCTCGGAACGAAAATGATTGCGTCCGTAAATGGGATCAAGATAAACCATGCCTTCCTGACCATCCAGCTGTACTTTAATCTTAATAGAGGGTAGGCCGTCAATGCGTTGGCGTTCATCCATTAAATCGTGGCCTTTTGGGCACAGAGCCTGTTTAATCTGTACCTTACCGTAAGGCGAAAGTCGCACCAGCGTCGTTTTGATTTTAATTTTGCCTACTTTTGAACCGATGGCATGCTGGGCGTTAGAGATCAGATTAATAAATACTTGCTGCATCTGGTTGGGGTCGATCTGAACTTCCGGCAACCTTGGCGCAAATTTTTTCTCCACTTCGATGTGGTTTAAGGTCAGTTGGTTTTCTACCACTGTTAGAGCGCGGTTAATGACCTGATGAATATCGGTTTTGATTTTTTTAGGAATGGATTGGCGGGCAAAATCCAATAAACCTTTAACAATTTCACGACTGCGCATGGTTTCGCGGACAATTACCTGCAGATCGTTGTGAATTTCTGGCTGGTTTTTGGTGCGTTTAAGTAAAAAGCTGGCGTAAGTTAAAATGCCGGTTAACGGATTGTTAATCTCGTGCGCCACACCGGCAGCCAGTCGTCCTAATGAAGCCATTTTGTCTGACTGAAAAAGTTGCTGGCGAGCTTCAGCTAATTTGCGTGTCATGTTGTTAAACGAACGGGCCAAAATTCCTAATTCATCATTGCCCAGATCGGGAATGTTGTAGTTAAGATTTCCGGAAGCTACCTGGCGCGTGGCGGTAAGCAGTTTTTTAACCGGCCGATCAACGAATTTCTGAATTAATAACCATAAAATGGCGGCTAATAAAATGATAGCCAGACCAGCCATTACAACCATTTTTTGCCGGACACTGGCAATTTCCTGATCGACATGTTTCAGACACACCGTCAGGTCGAGAACGCCCAAAACTTTCTGATTTTTGGAATGTACATGGCAATCAGCCTGCCAGCAGGATGGCTCATTGTAAATAGGATTAATGATGCCCATGATGCGCGTGGAATCGGGGTGTTTGCGATAAACACGCACGCGTTCTGAAATGGTTAGTTTTTCCAATGGCTGATCCGAGGCATGGCAACTGTAACAGGCTTCGGCTTTTTTGTCCAGTACCTTGCCGATTTCCGTCGTGTCGGCAGCGTACATAACTTCGCCTTCTTTGTTCAAAATGCGTACTTGGCGAATACAGGGTTGTTGGCCAACCGTACGAATGATTTCGTGCGTTAGTTCGCGATTGTTGTTCAGCATGGAGACTTTGGTACTATTCTTAATCGTCTCACTTTGCGTGTTAACAAAATTTTTAACCTGGCTCATCACCAGATTGGTTTGCGTTTGCAAGGTAATAATGGCATAGCCGGTGAAAACTAAAATGGCTACAACCACAATGGTTAAAATTAGTTTAAAAGAAATTTTGTTAAACATAGCCTTTTACCTGTTAATCAATTTGCCGGGCACATCCTTAGGAAAAGATTTGCTTTCATGACATTCCGAACAATCCGGTTTCTTATTGAATTTACGATTTAAATGGCAAGTTTCACAATCTATTTCAGCATGGTTCTCATCGAGTTTAACTCCGGTCATCGAATGATTGAACGTTCCGGGTTGCCAATTTGTTTTGTGGCAGGTGTTGCAGTCGGTGTTTAAGGGCTGAAATTCTACCTGATCTTTGTGACAGGTCTGACAGGTCAATTTTTTGTGAAAGGGCTTCAGCGGCCAGCCGGTCTTTGCATGGTCGAAAGCCGGTTTTTCTTTGTTGTCATGGCAGTGTTCACAGTTTTCATCAATGGCTGTCTGGTGACAGGGAAGGCAGTTATCATGTTCTAAAGACACCGACTTTTCTTTAGTGGGAGAACGATGGCAATCGGCACAGGCATTGTCCTGGTGACAGCTTTTGCATTGCAGGCCAAAGGTAAAGACATGCTCTTTATGTCTGAAAGTGACCAAAGGCGCTTCTTCGTAATCGCTTTTTAAGACGAACAACTCCGGAGTTTTAGGCGCCGGATGGCGTTTTTTGGCCAGCTCGGCCAGTTGTTCCGGTGTTTGCGAAAGGCTTTCGCCGGCCTTTGGATGGCAAAAATAGCAGTCTGAAGTTTTGCTCCAATCGCTATCCCAGCTGCGATGGCAGTTAATGCACAACTGGTGGTAGGCGCCTTTTAGTGAAGGTCGCGAAAGGTCGTTCAGGTCGCGTTTGGGTTTGTGACATTCAATGCAGGGTCTTACCTTACCAGGCGGATTATGATGGTGGCAGGATTCACAGCCACCCAGCATTTCTCCCATCTGAGCATGCAAACGATGCGTAAAAACAGATGGCGCATATTTGCTCTGTAGAGTGTCAATAATCAGCAAAGTAGGCGCGTCTTCCACTGAATGGTGAACGGTAATGCCTTCGCGAATAAAATCAGGACAAATTTTTAAGCAGGGTTCATTGTAAGTCGGTTTTTTACAATAATGACATTCATCGCACCGTAAGGGAAACTGTGCGTGATGTCCAATCCGTTGTGCCAGGGCAAATTGCCCCAAAATTAATAGCAATCCTAATAATTCAATTAATCTTTTCATTGTAATACTCCCCGAATGGCATATTTGGCTTTAGCGCTAACCCCTTTTAAGGGGACTGAAATTACCGGAAAAATCATAACCAGCGCCCGGTAAAGCAGAATTTCTATGGAAATTAGACCAATAGTAATCGAAATTTCACCAATGGACGGCCAGTATTTTTGTAGTATGTAGGGCGGTTTGTAAGCAATGACAAACACATTAAAGCGATTCAGGGCTACGCCTAAAATAATCATTAATGAAGCGGTGTAAAGTAGAGTGCGCGAGCGCAACACTTTATCCCAGAAAAACATGCGCACAGGAATAATTACACCGAAAAGCATTTCAATAACCCACATGATAGAGTAAATGTTGATTTCATTCAAATAAACATAAGTGCCGCGAATGACCATATCGCCTAATTTGAAGGCTAAGTAAACGCCTAACAAAGGCCCTACAAAGCGCGCAAATTTCCGCAAAACGTCCATTTCGGGTTTCAGACCCAGCGAACGTGAGGCGGTTAATGATTCCATAATAACCATGGGAAAGCCAACCGAAAAGGCAGAAAGCAGAAAGAGCAGGGGGGAAACAGGCGTTTGCCACAATGGATGAACTTTTGGACCGGCAATCAACATTAAGGTGCCTAAAGAAGATTGGTGCAGGCAGGAGAGAACCACGCCTAAAATGATGAAGAAAAACATGGTTTTACCTAAAAAGGAATCGATAAAGCGCAACAGACCGTCAATGGGCTTGTTTAAAAATTTTAGAGCGCCTTTTAGATGAACGCGTCCGATGAATCTTTCGCAAACAATGGGGAAGAATTCAACATAAAGAGTAGCCAGGTAGGTCATTACACAAATACCTACCTCGAACAGAACCGAATTGCTGTTGCCCATGATGGGCACATGCCAGACGTTGTAGTAGCGGCCCAGGTCAAACATCACGCCAATAGCCACAAAGGTGTAGCCTAACATGGCGGTCATGATGGCCGGTCGAACCAGAACGTGAAAATCTTCTCTGTAAAAAATGTGTACCAGAGCCGAAGTAGTAAATCCTCCGGCAGCCAGAGCAACACCGGCAGCCACATCCAGACCAATCCAGATGCCCCAGGGATATTGGTTGTTTAAATTGGTTACGGCGCCCAGGCCAAACCCAAAACGCAAAATACTCCAGACAATACCGTTGGCTGCCAAAATCAGCAGCACAATAACGCCTTTTGATAAAAAGGGCCTTTTTATGGGTTGTGGTTTGTAGTATTTTTCCATGGTTACTCCTCTTCTTCACGATTTTGTTTACCAAGCCACATGATACCGCCTAACAAAGCGTAAAGCGCAACCGGTGGTACAAAGAATTTAAAAATAGCGTGCTGAATCGGTTCGGTTGCACCTGGTGCAGGTTTGGTGCCCAGGTCAGGAAATCCTAATTTGCTAAAATCCTGGCTGCCCAAATAGAGCCAGGACGTGCCTCCGACTTCGTGTTCGCCAAACACATGGTCGTAATAGCGATCGGGATTTTTGCGAATGCGTTCGTGAGCAATCTGTATCAGTTCGTAACGTTTACCAAAGATAAGCGCTTCGGTGGGGCAGGCTTCTACGCAAGCCGGGGGTTGTCCCTTTGAAGTACGTGTTTCGTAACAAAGGTCACACTTCATGATTTTGGGTTCGATTGCTTTGTGGTACTCAAAAGCTGGTATCTGGAACGGACAGGCCACCATGCAATAGCGGCAGCCGATGCAACGGCTTTCGTCCCAGATAACGGCTCCGTTTTCCTGTTTGCTGATGGCTCCAACAATACAGGCCGAAACACAGGCCGGATGGTCGCAATGCATGCATTGCACCTTCACGGTCACCTGTTGCTGTTTGTCTTTTTCGGATGGGTAGCCGTTAACCACCGTTAAAGCTGTGTGGTCAGGGCGACGCATGTGTTCAAAAACGCTGCGGTCGCTGTAATCATCAATGTTGCCAGCCGGCAGATCGTGCTCTACCTTACAGGCATATTCGCATTGCCTGCAACCGATGCAGACCGTAGTGTCTACCAGAACACCAAAACGGTCGTCCGACAGAACATTTTTGGGCGTTGCCTTGGCGTTTTTTGCGCCAACAGCCGTAAGCGAGGCTGCGCCCATGGCTTTTAAAAAATTTCTTCTGGACTGCGACATGATCGATTTTCCTTGCTTTGTTTTATTAAATCCTGGTTTTTTATTGATTTTAAGATTTCTTCTTCTGAGCCAAACTTATCCTTTAATACCATGATGGAATTAGCTTGCAAGCATGCCTGCAAAAACAGACTGATGCCGTTACAGACTAAAATTTTCACACCCGAATCAGACAAAGTTTTTAGTCGTTGTGCCAAACTTAAGCGACTAAAATCAAGCGTTTGTGGATGAGCGATTTGTTCATCGGGATCAAATATTTTAATCTTTTGGCAAACATCAAAAACAGGCGCCACTCTATTTTGCCAGACGGCTATTGCCACTCTCATTGTTTCCATAATCTTTTTTAGAATAGTACAATCAATAATCGTGCCGCAAAATTGGTTTTGCTTTAACTGCTTAAAACACAGTAAGTAAAAAGACTCCAAAGATAGATTGGGTAGCAATACAGAGTAGCAGGGTTGCAGTGTTTGAGTAGCATAGTTGCTACCCTAAAAGAGGTGAACCAGGACTAATTTAATGAGGCGATCACAGGATTGAGTCACTGATCTTCACACAGAGGTCTGACTCTACTGCGCGGAATAGACAGGTTGTTTTTTATTAGCTCAGTTTTTTGATACGGATGAAACGGATTTGGCGGATTAAGGAAAAGAGTAAAACATGGTTTTGAAGCATAAATTTGGGGATTTGTTTGATTAACAATATTTAAAACATTCCTTCCGAAGAAGAATTTTAATAATCTAAATCTTTAGAATTGAGAACAAACAACCTCGTATCACTCGTTAAAACTTACGCCTAACGACTTCCCAACCATTCAACCATTAAACTATTCAACCAATCAACCAACTAACCGGACTTAATGGCGGCGTCGGCCATCGACCGGGGGTAATTCAATGCCCAGTCGTTTTATTTTTCTAAAGAGCGTCGTTTTGTGCATGTTCAGGGCGCGCGCTGCTGCCTGACGATTCCAGTTGTGCTCTTTTAAAGTGCGCAAAATGAGTTCGGCTTCCATGTCCTGTAGTTTTTGCTGATATTTCTGCTGGGCCTCTTCGCGACGCTGTTCAAACAAGTCCAGTGGCAGATGCTTCCCCTGAATGATGGCATCATTACAAAGTACAAAGGCGTGTTCAATAATGTTTTCCAGTTCACGCACATTGCCGGGAAAGGAGTAATGCATCAGGATTTGCAAAACTTCCTGAGAAACGCCTTCAATTTGTTTTCCCTGTAAATGATTAAAACGATTAATGAAATGCTCTACAAGCAGAGGAATGTCTTCTTTGCGCTGGCGCAGCGGCGGAATATAAAGACGGATGACTTTGATCCGGTAGTAAAGGTCTTTTCGGAAAATGCCGGCTGCAACCAGTTCTTCTAAATTTTTGTTGGTGGCTGCAATAATACGCACATTGGCTTTTAAAGTTTCCACCGAGCCAAGCGGCTCATAAGTTTTTTCCTGTAAAAAGCGTAGCAACTTCACCTGAAATGCCGGTGAAACATCGCCGATTTCATCCAAAAACAGGGTGCCGTCTTGGGCTAGGGCAATGCGTCCGATTTTATCACGCCTGGCATCGGTAAAAGCGCCGGCTTTGTAACCAAACAATTCCGATTCCAATAAATTATCCGGCAGACCACCGGAGTTAATAGCAACAAAATTTTTTTCTGCTCTGGGACTTAGTTGATGAATTACTCGTGCAATTAATTCCTTACCGGTGCCGCTTTCACCTTCCAGGAGAACTGTGCTGTTGCTTTCGGCAATTTGTGGCAGAAGTTCAAAAAGTTGCCACATCTGTTTGTTTTTGGAAACAATGTCGTGGTAGGTGTAATTTTTACGGATAAATTTACGCAAATCATCTTCTGAACTTAAATCCCGAAAGGTTTCTACACCGCCCAATACCTGGCCGTTTTTATCTCTTAAAGCTGTTGCTGTGATTGATACAGGAATTCTCTGCCCTCTTTTATTGATAATATAAATTTTAACCGGAGGAAAGCTTTGACCGGTATCGATGGCCTTTCTTAACAGGCAGCCCTTTTCACAAATATTGGAACGGAAAACATCAAAGCATTTTTTTCCAACTACCTGATCGCAAC
>JAGHBR010000310.1 GCA_021160885.1 Caldisericaceae bacterium | reverse complement strand
TTAATTTTAAGGGACGGACTCTGAAGTATGATTTGGTTGATAAGGGTTTTTATTATTCTGTTGCTTTGAAAGGATACAATAGTTCGTTAGGATTTTGTCAAATTAAGTTAAAAACTGCTTATTTTATTGAAAAAGTATTATCTGACTCATCATCTGATTTTTATCCTGGATACAAATATAGCGGTATCTTAAATGTATCAAAATCACCAAATATTCTTATTAAAAAATTGTATAATGATTCATTAAATATATTATTTGCGGCAGCATATGTGCGAATTATTATTAGTTTTTGGGAAAAAGCTGGTTTTTCAATTACTAATAAACCTGAAATTATCGGTACTTTGTATTCAACGGGATTGTTCCTTCCCAGCGGGAAAATAAGGAAACCAAATTCAACACCAATGCCTAATTATTTCGGCAAATCTGTAATTAAAAATTTGAAATATTTAAAATGAAATAGAAAAAGTAGAAAATGAAAGGAACATGAGAATGAAGAAAATTTTTTTCTTAATGGTTCTTTACCTTATATTTTTTGCTGCTAAATTGCCCGCTCAAAATATTTCACTGAATATTGGAAGCTATTTCCCTAAGGATGAAGATTTTAAAGAAACATATAAATCACATTTTGGAATCGCTCTTGGTAGTACCATTGGTTTTCCAATCTTAGATAACTTTGAAATTTATGGCAAGGCTACCTATTTTTCCATTTCTGGTATTCCTTTAGTTTATGTTTATACATTTTCTTCTACGGGAGTAACGGAAGAAAAGAGTTATAGAGATGGCAAAGCCACCTTTAAACAACTTATATTCAATTTGGGAATTCAATACCATATTTTCTATTATCGAAAAATTAATTTTTTAATAAATAGCGGGCTTGTGTACGCTACCAATAACGAAGATCAAAAGAGTTCCGACGGAACGATTTCTTATCATTCTGAAGGTGCTGTAATATTGGGATTCTTTGGTGGCATTAATGCCGAAAGACAAATTGGTAAATCAAATTTTTCGGTTTTATCAGAATTACAATATGATTATTCATTAATTCAAAGTATTGGCGATTACGGTGGAGTAAGTTTATCAGTCGGGCTAAAATATTATTTTAAAAGAAAACCATAAAATTTGTGATTATTCCTTTCCAGCTTTTCCTTTTCCAATTGCAAAACTTGTACATACTCTACAATAAAATTCGCATATCGAGTCAAAACAAAGCGGAGAGAAATTTTTCTAAGGAACGGGACAAATTGCTATGCAGGTTCAGGGTTTTTAAACGAGCCAAATGTCCAGATTGCTTATGAATTGGCTGAAATTGCAAGCTGGTAGAGCAAAATTTTAAAAAATTAAATCCGTAACACATTTTTCAGTAACAACGAATTAAATCCCATTATCCTCTTCTGCGTACATGGCTTCGATTTCTTCTTTGTAATTTTGTTCAATAACCCGGCGTTTTAATTTGAGTGTTGGTGTTATTTCACCCTTTTCAACCGAAAACGGTTCAGGCAGGAGTGTGAATTTTTTTACGCTTTCATATCTGGCCCAGTGTTTTGATAATTCTTCAATACGCTGTTGATAAAAGTTTATAACCCGCTCATCATTGATTAAATCGGCATGTGTTTTGTATTCAATCTTGTGCTGTTTGGCCCATTCCTCCAGCGCTTCAAAGGAGGGCACTACCAGGGCGGAAACATATTTTCGTTTATCGCCGATCAGGGCGATTTGTTCGACGTAATAGTCCTTGCCAAAATGCGATTCAATCGGTTGCGGGGCAATATTCTTCCCCCCGGCTGTAATGATAATGTCTTTTTTACGATCCGTAATATGTAAAAATCCGTCCTCATCCAGATAACCGATATCTCCGGTGTGAAACCAGCCATCTTCGCTAAGAACTTCAGCCGTCAGCTCCGGTTTGCGAAAATAGCCTTTCATGACATTTTCGCCCTTAACAAGAATTTCGCCGTCTTCGGCAATTTTAACCTGACAATTACTGACCACTTTACCGGGTGTACCAAACTTGAATTGATCGGGGCGGTTACAGGAAACAACCGGCGACGTCTCCGTTAATCCATAGCCTTGGGCAATAAAAATACCGGCGGCAAAAAAGAATTCTTCGATCTCCGCTGCCAGAGGTGCGCCGCCAGCGGAGAAAAAATTCAAGCGACTGCCCATAATCTGGCGTATTTTATTCAAAACCAATTTGCGGGCGATGGTATGTTTAAGCTTTAAAGAAAAAGGTACGGGCTCCTTTTTGAACACTTTATATTGATATTGTTTACCTATTTCAACCGACCAGTCAAAGAGTTTTCTCTTTAAATGTGGCGCCTGTTCCAGGGTGGCATAAATTTTTGCGTACATTTTTTCGTAAAGACGTGGAACGCCCACCATGTAAGTCGGTCGGACCTCCTGAAAATAGTCTAAAATTTCTTTTGGGTTTTCACAATAGTAAACCGTAACCCCTCTGGACTGTGTCCAGTAAGTGGAAGATTTTTGATAAACATGGCTAAGGGGCAGAAAACAAAGCTCGACATCCTTTTCACTCAAATTAAAAAGGCGATTCAATATGGCAAACTGGCTGGTGATGTTTTTATGCGTGAGCATTACGCCTTTAGGTTTACCCGTCGTTCCTGAAGTGTAGATGATGGTCGCAATATCCTCTTCATCGGCCTGTTCTAAACGGCTATTAAAAGCATCACGATGTTGCTGCAGCGCATCCTGGGCGATGAAATCAGAAAAATACACCACCCTTGCATCAGCTTGTATTTGTGTTGCAGGATCAAAAACGACTACCTTTTTTAAATGCTTGTTGTCAGGAAGAATTTTTACAATTTTGTCATATTGTTCCTGTCCGCCAATAAACAAAAAATTGATTTCTGCGTCATTAATAATATATTCAAGATCGGAAATAGAACTGGTGGCGTAAATGGTTGTGGTTATGGCTCGAACTCCCATAATGCCGTAGTCGGCAATTGTCCACTCAGGACGGTTTTGCGAATAGATACCTACCCGGTCCTGCTCATTGACACCTTCGTTTAACAAAGCCAGGGACACGCCCTGAATTTGGCGGGCCATTTCCGACCAACTGATATTTTCCCAGACACCGTCTACTTTGTGGTACAATGCAGGACGATCGCCATACTTTTTACACTGTTCAAGAACAAGTTTCGTTAAATGTGAATTTTCCATGTTAACCTAACATTAATCAGACTTTTATTTTTCGAAACCTTTGAAAAAACCGTGGATTCTCCAAACCTGTCATTCCGCACTTGATGCGGAATCTCATACTTAAAATGGGATTCCCGCTTGCGCGGGAATGACATGCCTGCGCGGGAATGACATTTCTAATGTTTTTTTTCAAAGGTTACTATTTAAAAACAATTTAACTAAGAATATGCCGATAATTAATGCAACAAATTGTAAATTTTGTGTAAAACTTTAGCCCTGTTTTAAAACTTTTAAAATAAAAATCCCCTCCGGAAACATAAGATTTAATTACCAGAGGGGAAAAATAAACAAATTCTGTTAAAATTAATCTAACTTGTGAATCACCAGTCCGCTGCGTAGTTTGGGTTCAAACCAGGTCGATTTAGGGGGCATGATCTTTCCGGCATCGGCAATGGCCATTAAATCTTCGATGGAAGTGGGGTAGAGGCCGAAAGCCACTTTCCAGTCTCCGGAATCCACACGGCGCTTTAATTCTTCAAGGCCGCGAATGCCACCAACAAAATCAATACGTTTATCTTTACGAGGATCACCAATGCCTAAAATGGGAACCAACAGGTTTTTCATTAAAATCGAAACATCCAGTTGTTCAACCGGGTCATTCTCATTGAAAGTGCCTGGTTTTGCTTTCAACTGATACCATTCGCCATCCAGGTAAATGACAAATTCGTGCTTCTTTTTGGGCTTTTCCGCAGTTGAGCCCAATTTTTTAACTTCAAATTTTTCTTCTACCTTTTTCAGGAATTCTTCCTTGCTTAAACCATTCAAATCCTTGACAACGCGATTGTAGTCCATGATGTACATCTGGTCATGAGGAAAAATGACGGTCAGAAAATAGTTGTATTCTTCTTCTCCTGTGTGATTAGGATTCTGTGCCTGGCGCATTTGTTTTACACGCATGGCAGCGGCAGAACGATGATGCCCGTCAGCCACGTAAAGGCAATCCAGTTCTTTGAAAAGGTCTTGCAATTTTTGAATGTCTTCATCTTTGTCCACCAGCCAGAATGTGTGGCGAATGCCATCGTCGGCAGTAAAATCGTATTCCGGTTGGCCCTGAACAATTTTATTGATCAAATCATTAATTTGCGGTTTTGCTTTGTATGTTAGAAAAACCGGTCCGGTCTGGGCATTTAAGGTATTGACGTGCTTTACTCGATCTTCTTCTTTGTCGGCCCGCGTTAATTCATGTTTTTTGATCAAACCTTTTTCGTACTCTTCAACCGAGGCGCCGGCCACCAGACCAATCTGCGAATGATTTCCCATGATCTGCCGATAAACGTAGAACATGGGTTTTTCGTCCTGGATGAGAATCCCTTCTTTGATGAAACGATCTAAATTTTCGCGGCCTTTCTGGTAAACCGTTTCATCGTAGATATCGGTTTCTGGTGGTAAGTCGATTTCGGGTTTATTGATGTGTAAAAAGGAATAGGGATTGTTTTTGGCCATTTCTCTGGCTTCTTCTGAACTTAAAACATCGTAGGGCGGGGAAGCAACCTTTTCCGCCAGTTCTTTCTTGGGGCGCAGACCTCTAAATGGTTTAATAACAGCCATATTTCACTCCTTTGTTTTTGATCGTAATAAAGAGTGGTAAAGTTAGTGAATAAAATGATTTAATTCAAAAGATTCCTGTAATTTTTTGTGTAATGGAACCTTACTGAAATACGAATCTGTGTGAATAAATTTCACGCAGAACTCGCAAAGAATCGCAGAAATTATTTTTATTTTTTATATGAATCTTTTTTTTTTGCGTTTATTCTGCGTAATTC
>JAGHBR010000483.1 GCA_021160885.1 Caldisericaceae bacterium | reverse complement strand
TATTTAGACAGGATATTAAAATTTAACAGAAATGCACACTTATTCCTGAATAGAGGTTCAGAATAAGAAGGTTTAGTGAAATCGGAGTAGTGCTTAATAATAAGATAACAATAAAATAAGCAAAATAATAATTAATTTTAATTATTAGGTGAGAGTTTGCACAACATCATAGACTCAAAATCTGAAAATGGAGTCAACGATGTTGTGCAAAAAATTATTCATTAAACATCGTAAACTCCCCAGTGGGAGAGTTTTTCCACGATGTGGTGCAAATTTTAGTTGTACTATTTTAGTCCACGCTGTCATGCTATTTCTCAATTAGGAATTAACTTTTTAAGCAAATTCGAAATTTTTCCGCAATTGATTCAGTATTTGTTCAAAAGGTTCTAATACAGGGAAAGTGTACAATTCCTGTTTAAAATCCTCAGCGGTCCAGTTCTTTGATTTACAAATTTCCAGGATATTAAAAAAATCCGTTTGCCATTCAATTTCTCTTTTGTAGGGCTGTAAATATTTTCCCAGCGATTGGATCACCGGTTCTTTTAGTCCCGGGCAATTTGAAGTCGGAGGTACCAGCAAAAACTCAAGTTGATCTTGCCGGCTATCAAGCCGGATTCCAACCGGCGACAGGGCACAGACCAACGGCTTAGCATGCGGATGTAGTTGACACCAACCTTTAATTTGATTGTTTTCTGTCCATTCGTTAATCAAAAAGGGACAAAATTTTAAGGGTTTTGTTTTAAACCTGATTTGCGGCCTGAACACCGCGTTTTCTTCATCAAGCTTTAAAAAAAGTATTTTTTGTTCAAACAGAAGTTGTGTGTTCGGCAATTTTAGGTGCCGCGCTAACTTGTAGAGATCGTAAAGATTGAGCAGAACGGTTTGATCCCCGCTGCAGCAATCGGCGCATTGAGTGCAATTAAACTGAAACTGCTCACCGACCTTTGAAAAATCAAAAGTCAAAGAGAATTACTCCTTTAACAGAGCATGTAACTTTCCAATCCGTTCTTCATCTCCCAACACAATCAATCGATCATTTTTGTGTAAAATGGTTGAGGAAACCGGATTGAAGATCCATTGAGAATCTTTTGCCCTTTTTAAAGCAATGACAATCAGCCCCGTTCGTTGCGGAATTCTGGCTTCGTTTAAAGTTTTTTCAATTAAGTTGGAATCATCTGGCAAGGCGACTTCTTCTAAACGTAATGCCACATCATTGTTGGACATCATGATTTCCAGAAAACTAACCAGAGTGGGGCGCAGCAAAACGGAAGCCATGCGCAATCCTTCTACCACATTGGGTACAATTACGTAGTTGGCCCCGGCCTTGTACAGTTTGGATTCAGTGTGCGGATCAACTGCCCTGGAAATGACGATTAAATTAGGATTTAAACTGCGTGCTGAAACTACAATAAACAGGTTGTCCGCATCTACGGGCATGGTGGTAATTAAGCCGTGAGCTTTGGCAATATTCGCTTCTTCCAGAATCTCATCTTTGGTAGCGTCACCTTCAATAATCAACATTTCAGGAAACAACTCCTTGAGCTCATTGACAATTTCTGGTTTTTGCTCAATCACCACAAAGGGTTTTTTAGCCTGCAGCAGCTCACGGATTACGGTTTTTGCCGTTTCACCACCGCCACAGATAATGACGTGATCCTTTAAAGAAGCAATTTTCTTCTTCATTTTTTGAATTTTCCTTTTAGCTAAAATTTGAGATGAAACAAACCAGGTGGTTACACTTCCCGAAAGCAAAGCAATAATTACCAGACCGAAAAAGATCAAAAAAACAGTAAACATGCGTCCAGCCTGACTGAGCGGAGAAACTTCGTGAAAGCCCACCGTTGAAAACGTGATTACTGTTTGGTAAAATGCATCCAGCCAATTCCAACCTTCAATAAGGCTGTAACCCAAAATACCAACCAGAATCAATAATAAAAGTGAAATTGCTACAAAAACAAAATTTAAATAAACGCTATCTTTTCCCATTGCCTAAAATCCGTAACTGTAAGGTTTGCCCCAATGTTCGGCAAAAACAAGTTTTGCTAAAGTTTTGCCTTCTCGGAAGTCCAATTCATTTTTTTTTCAGTTTGTCAGGCAAAATATCGGTCGCCGCCTGCCCCTTACCTTTGCTGCCAGCACTAAAAGGCCAGGGATGTTCATTAAAGCCTGAGGCGGACCAACGCGCGGCTTTAAAAACATGTGTAAATTTTTTGTTTTCAACAGACTTTCCAGACAAAGCCATCTGGCTCCTACATCGCTTAATCTGCAGATCAATCTCTACGTTTGCTTTTGCTTCTTTCTGTTTCACTAAGAGACTCTTTTTAATTACCTTCTGCAGAAAATTAAACAATATTTGGCAAATTAGAAATAAATTTTTTAAGGACCCTGATTTTCAGCGGCTCGTCTGCCCAACCAGATTTGTCATTCAACAAAAAGCATCTTTGCAATCCATGCAGTCCAGAGTTTTTTAGCCCTTCAACACGTACACATTGATCTTTAATTTAGCAATATGTCAATCATTAACCTGTCTTGAACTGCCATTTGCAAAATTTGGAACACTGTTTTAAATTGCAGCTTGTTCTTTAACCAGTAAACACGAGGATTGATTTTGAAAAAACGAATATTGGTGACCAGCGCTTTACCCTACGCCAACGGCCCCATTCATTTAGGCCATCTGGCCGGCGCCTATTTACCGGCCGATATCTTTGTCCGTTTCCACCGTTTGAAAGGCTCGGATGTTATTTACATCTGCGGTTCGGACGAACACGGCGTACCGATCATGCTGCGTGCCCGCGCCGAAGGTGTTTCGCCACAGGATGTGGTAGATCGCTACCATGAATTGAACAAAATAAGTTTTGCCGAATTCGGTATGAGTTTCGACTACTACGGGCGAACTTCTTCTCCGGTACACCATCAAACCAGCCAGGATTTTTTTAGAGTATTGGCCGAAAAAAATGTTTTTGTGCTAAAAACCGAAAAACAACTGTATGACCCCGAAGCAAAAATGTTTTTGGCAGATCGCTTTGTGATTGGCACCTGTCCTTCTTGCGGCTTCGAAAATGCTTATGGCGACCAGTGTGAAAAATGCGGTAAATCATTGAGTCCTGCCGAACTGATTAATCCACGTTCGGCGATTACCAACGCCAAACCGGTACTAAAAGAAACCACTCATTGGTACCTGCCATTGGCTAAATTTCAAAAGACCCTGGAAGAGTGGATTGCCACCCATCCCGAATGGAAATCGAATGTTCTGGGACAAATTAAAAGCTGGTTTGCCGAGGGGCTGACCGATCGGGCCGTAACACGTGATTTGCCCTGGGGCGTGCCTGTACCGCAAGATGTGGCGCACAAATATAACGTAGATGCAACCGGTAAAGTGCTTTACGTCTGGTTTGATGCGCCCATTGGATATATTTCGGCTACCAAAGAATGGGCTCAGCAAAAAGGACAACCGGAACTGTGGAAAGAGTACTGGCAAAATCAGGAAACCCGTCTGGTGCATTTTATCGGAAAAGACAACATTGTTTTTCACTGCCTCATTTTTCCGGCCATGTTAATGGCCCATGGCGATTTTGTGTTACCGGACAATGTTCCGGCCAATGAATTCTTAAATCTTGAAGGCAACAAACTTTCCACCAGCCGCAATTACGCTGTTTGGCTGGATGACTATCTGCAAAAATTTGAACCCGATTCTTTACGCTACGTACTGGCCAGCATTTTGCCCGAAAACCGTGATTCCGATTTTTCCTGGAAAGATTTTCAGGCGCGACACAATAATGAACTGGCCGATATTCTGGGCAATTTTGTGAATCGTACCCTTACCTTTGCCCATCGTTATTTTGACGGCAAAGTGCCCGCTTTAAATGAATTGGACGAGTTGGATCGGGAATTGCTCAAGCGGTTGCAGGAAGCTCCGGATCGTCTGGGGCAATTGATTGACACCTTTCAGTTTAAAGCCTATGTGCGCGAATTTATGGAGCTGGCACGCTTTGCCAACAAATATTTTAACGACAAAGAACCCTGGAGCACACGCAAAACGAATCCCGATAGTTGTGCGACAACCATAAATCTGTGTTTACAAACCGTTGCCGCGCTTAGCGTGTTAAGCGAACCTTTGCTGCCTTTTACAGCGCGTAAAATCTGGCGCATTTTGAATCTGGGAGAGCGGCACCACTGGGATGAGTTCAAAACAGCACAGCTTAAAACCGGGCATCTTTTAAACAAGCCGGAAATTCTCTTCAAAAAGATTGAAGATGAGGTGATTGAAGCAGAGATCAAAAAGCTGAAAGCCGCTCTGGAAAACAAAGCAACCCCCCTGCCTGAAGAAAAGATCGATTTTGAAACCTTTGGAAAAGTAAAGTTACGTGTGGCTAAGATAGTGCAGGCCGAAGCCATCCCAAAATCTAAAAAACTTTTGAAACTACAGGTTGACCTTGGAGATGAAAAACGACAAATTGTAGCCGGTATTGCGCAACATTACCAACCAGCCGATCTGATTGGTAAAAAGATTGTTGTGGTGGCCAATTTACAGCCAACCAAGCTGTTTGGAGTGGAATCCAATGGCATGTTGTTAGCCGCTTCTTCCGATGACAAGTTGTCGCTACTCACGGTAATGGATGACGATATTCCTGCGGGCAGCGAAGTCCGTTAAGCTAAATTTACAGGAAAGGAAACCACATGGAACTTTTTGTGGATACTCACGCTCACCTGGATTTTGATCTTTTTGATGAAGACCGTGAACTGGTGATTCAGCGGGCCATTGAGAACAAAGTGGCGGGAATTATTTCAATTGGCGTTGACCTGGAATCTTCCAAACGGGCGGTAGAACTGGCCGACAAGTACGCCATTGTGTTTGCCGCGGTGGGCATTCACCCAACGGAATGCGCTGACGTGCCCGACCGCGATTTTGATGTGATTGAAGAATTGGCCCAACACGAAAAAGTGGTGGCCATCGGTGAAATTGGCCTCGATTACTACCACATGCGCGCCCCAAAAAACGTCCAGAAAAATGTCTTCATTTACCAGTCGCATATCGCTAAAAAACTAGATTTACCCATAATCGTCCACAATCGGGAAGCTCAGGCCGACTTACTGGAACTAATTACCTCCAACGCCCTGGCTCAAAAAGAAGGCGTACTGCACTCCTTTTCGGGCGATGACATTTACCTGGAAAATATTTTGGAAACCGATTTTTTCATTTCTTTTACCGGAAATATTACCTTTAAAAATTCCAAAATGGAACACCTGGTTGAAAAAACGCCGGTAGAAAAACTATTGCTCGAAACCGACAGCCCATTTCTGACTCCAGTGCCTTTAAGAGGTAAACGAAACGAACCGGCCTTTATTGTACACACAGCAAAAAAAATAGCCGAAATTAAAAAAATTTCGCTTGAAGATCTGGGACAAATTACTACTGAAAATGCCAGGCACCTGTTCAAAAAATTAAACATTTAGACCTGGTTAAAGTACCATTTATGCGCCCATTAAAAAAATTCTCCCAAAATTTTCTAACTAATCCCTTTTACCAGAAAAAAATCGTTGAGTCCCTCCATTTAAAAACAGATAATTGTGTGGTTGAAATTGGCCCCGGAAAGGGAGCTTTAACACAGCATCTAATTAAATCAGAGGCTCAACGCATTATGGTCATTGAAATTGATCCACGTATGGTTGAAACATTGCAAGAAAAGTTTCAAGACCAAATTGAAATCATTAATCAGGATGTTTTAAAGGTTGATTTTTGCCGGCTCTCTTGCGGTAAACGTTTGAAGGTAGTGGGCAACCTGCCCTACCATATTACCAGTCCAATATTATTTCATTTAATCGATTACCATCGCTGTATTGAACAGGCTGTTTTAATGACACAAAAGGAGGTCGCTCGCAGAGTTTGTGCAAAACCAGGCAGCAAAGATTACGGAATTCTTTCGGTGATTACACAGGCTTACGCTCAGGTGGAGTATCTTTTTGAAATAAAACGGGGCAACTTTTTTCCGGTACCTGCTGTTGACTCTGCGCTTATTTCTGTCTTGTTTTTTAGGCAAGTGGAAGGAATCGCTAATCTGGAATTATTCCGGAAAATTGTGCGTTCTGCCTTTAACTATCGACGGAAAACATTAAAAAACTGTTTAAGTAGAATTTTTGAAGAAAAAGTATTAAATTCTTTAGATCAATCGTTCTTAAAAAAACGTCCTGAACAATTGACTGTTGAAGATTTCAAACACATTACCAACTTAATTGATAAGGCTTTAAGAGATGAAACAACTCGACATTGATAACATTTTGGAAGATATTGAAGTTTTAATTGAAAAACGAAATACAGGCGCTCTGCAAAACATTATTATTGATCTGCACCCGGCTGATATCGCGCAAATTTTGTCACATATTAAAAAGGATGAGCGTTCTTATCTGTTTTCCATTTTACCTCCCAAAATTGCCAGTGACGTCCTTTCTGAACTTGATCCTCCAATAGTGGAAGATTTGACCGAAGAATTGGGCGTCGAAAAGATTTCAAAAATTGTTGATCAAATGGATTCTGACGATGCGGCCGACTTTGTTTCCTCCATTCCGGAAGAGATGGTTCCCGAAATTCTTGATCGCATTCCGGAAGAGGATTCTAACGAGATTAAAGAGCTGCTGCACTACGAAGAAGACACGGCCGGCGGCATTATGGCTCTGGAATATGTGGCGCTGCCTATGGATGCCACCGTGAAACAGGCCATTCATGAGATTCGCCGCCTTAAAGCCGAACAGGAAATCACAGATATTTATTCTATTTATGTGGTGGATGATGAAAATCGTTTGCTTGGTGTCGTTTCTTTAAGCGATCTGGCTTTGGCCGAAGATTTCACTCAATTAAAAGAGATAATGAAAACAGATATCCCAAAAATTACCCCGGACATGGACCAGGAAGAAGTGGCTAATATCTTCAGCAAGTACGACCTGGTAAGTATGCCGGTCGTGGATCAGGAAAATCACCTGATCGGTCGTATTACCATTGACGATGTAGTCGATGTTCTGGAAGAAGAAGGCTCGGAAGACATGGCTTACATTGCCGGAGCGCCGGATGAAGAGATTACGGAAGATTCCATCTTCAAACTGGCCAGAGCCCGCCTGCCCTGGCTTTTGGTAGCCTTTATGGGGGAGTTGTTGGCGGCATTTATTTTGAATCAATTTGATGTGACATTGCAGCAAAAATTAATGATTGCTTCTTTCATTCCCATCATCATGGCTATGGGAGGCTCAACCGCACAGCAGGCCAGCGTTATCGTAATTCGTGGTCTGGCAACCGGCGATTTAAGCCTGCGCGACACAGGCCCACGATTGTTGAAAGAATTTCGTATTTCTCTTTTGAACAGTCTATTTTTTGCTATCGTTTTATTTTTGATTGTCTATCTTTGGGATTCTGCCTATTTTGCTACTATTCTTGCTGTGTCCATTTTCGTCGTTATTAACAATGCGGCCATTATTGGCGCCTTAGTGCCCTTAACTTTCAAGCGCCTGAAAATCGACCCGGCGCTGGCTGCCGCGCCGTTTATCTCAACAACAAATGATATTTTAGGTATTTTAATCTATCTTACCATCTCTACTCTATTACTAAGTCATGGTATTTAAGATGAATCATTTTACTCAAAGTTAGCGCTGGTAAAAAATTGTATTTTCCTTTTCACTTCGGTCATTAAATTTGTGAACTTATTTATTTGCCCGCCATTGGAAATGCCCTTATTTTATTATTGGTTTGTTTAATTTTATTGGGGAAAAAATGGAACATTTAAAAACCTTGCGAGATATTCTGGAATACCTCAAACAGAATCATGCCCCTTATCCAGCCGTTGGCTTTGTAGGGGAAGCTCCAATTACTTACGGACAGTTTTACGATAAAGTGCAAGAACTCCATGAATTAATCAAAACCCTTGGCATTGAGCCCGGGGAACGAATTGCCATTTTAAGCGAAAGTAAACCGCAATGGTCTCAGGCCTATTTTGCCATCACAGCCTTTGGTCGGGTAGCGGTGCCCATTTTACCCGATTTCCACCAAAACGAGGTGCAACATATTCTCAAACACGCTAAATGTCAGGCGATTTTTGTTTCCTCCAATCAGCTGGCAAAAATTGAAGACGCCAAGATTGACAGTTTGAAACACATTATTCTAATCGACGATTTTAAATTACTTAAAGAGGAAGACAAAGACCCATTAAAAGAAATTATTGATCGCGGGAGTAAGGAGATCAATAAACTAAAACAGGCGGCCAGTAAGTTAACCCAGAAAAGCAAGGAAGAAACGCCTCAGCCCAATGACCTAGCTGCCTTTATTTACACCTCCGGGACAACCGGACACTCCAAAGGCGTTATGCTTTCGCACTACAATATTGTAAGCAATGCCGTTACTATTTTAAAAATCGTTCCAGCCACACCGAAAGATCGATTACTTTCCGTATTGCCACTGGCTCATGCTTATGAATGTACTGTTGGTATGGTAGCGCCCTTTATTGGTGGAGCCAGTATTCATTATTTTAACCAGCCGCCTACTCCGCGCTTACTGCTCAAAGCCTTTCAGCTTATTAAACCAACAATCATGTTGATTGTACCACTGATCATCGAAAAAGTTTACAAAACCAGGATTGTTCCGCAGTTAAACAAGAACTGGTTGTTGCGTTCCGTCCAAAAAGTGCCGGCCCTTCGTAAAGCTATTATCAAGAAAGCCGGTAAAAAATTGCACGAATCATTTGGCGGACAATTGCATTGCATGCCCATTGGTGGCGCCTTATTAGCGCCGGATGTGGAAAAATTCATGTATGAGGCTGACTTTCCTTACGCCGTTGGTTATGGCTTAACCGAAACGGCGCCCATTGTGGCGGGCATGGTTGCGCCTAACCGCAAGTTACGTTCCACTGGCCGGGCCATTCCCGGAGTGGAAATTAAAATCCACAACCCTGATCCGCAAACCGGTGAAGGTGAAATTTGGGTTCGGGGACCAAATGTAATGCTGGGCTATTACAAAGACCCGGAGAAAACAGCTGAGGTTTTAACGGAGGACGGTTGGTTCAGAACAGGCGATCTGGGCATGTTGGACGAAGAGGGCTTTTTGTTCATTAAAGGTCGCTTAAAAAACATGATTTTAGGTCCCAGCGGCGAAAATATTTACCCCGAACAGATTGAAAGCATTTTAAATGAGTTTGAGTGTGTTTCCGAAAGTCTGGTTTACGAGGACAATGGTAAAATCGTTGCCCGTGTCTTTCTGAATTACGAAGAAATTGACCGTAAATTTGGCATTAACCATTTAAGCGAAACGCAGGTTCGTGAAAAAATAAAAGAATTGCTAGAAAACCTTCGTCAACAGGCTAATGAACAGCTGTCACATTATTCCCGCATAAGTAAAATCATTGAACAAACGGAACCATTTATAAAAACACCAACTCAAAAGACAAAACGCTACCTGTACGTTGAAGAAACTAATAGCTAAACACAAAACATTTCCTGGGCCTGCTGAAGGAGAAATTATTTTGACCTTTCCTTGCCATTTCCTTAAT
>JAGHBR010000055.1 GCA_021160885.1 Caldisericaceae bacterium | reverse complement strand
CGAAAATTTTATACCTGGTATGATATGTATCGGTTGATGGACCCACGGCAATTTTCTACCGGACGATACGTAAAATTTGGTATTAAAATTGATTGGTAATAAGGTAGAAAAAATTATTTTTCTAGTTATTCGTTGGCAAAAAACGAGGCAACTCAGTTAAATCTAAGAAAAGTAAAAATTAATTTGATATGGTGGAAATATGAGGCACATAGTCCTGATTTTTTTGCTACTACCGATGCTTTTATGGGCACAGTATGAAAGGCCGGGTAGTACATCGGCACAATTCCTTAAAATTGGCGTTAGCGCCCGCGCAGCTGGAATGAGCAATGCCTTTATTTCCGCTGTTGAAGGCGCAGAGGCAGCGTATTACAATCCGGCAGCCCTGGTTGGGATTAAGCGTATTGGACTGGCTTTTACACATACCTGCTGGTTTGCCGGAATAAATCATGAATTTGCTGCTCTTGGTTACAATTTAGGACACAACAGTGTTCTGGCTTTTTCGGTTACCGCTTTGTACACAGATGCAATGAAAGTACGTACGCCTCTGCAGCCGGATGGTACAGGTGCTACCTTTTACGCTGGAAGCAACCGGTTTGGGCTTAGTTTTGCCCGTTATTTGACAAATCATGTTAGCTTTGGTAGTACAGTGAACTTTATTAATATTTATCTGGACAAAGGTTTTAGTAAAAATGGAATAACCGTGGATGTGGCTGTGCTATACAGAACCAATTATCATGGTTTCCGTTTTGGAATGATGATCAGTAATTTTGGTTCAAGCATTAAATTTGTTAATGAATCTTATCCACCGCCGACAACTTTTACCTTTGGTTTAAACTTTAACCCTGTAGAATTAAAAACTCAACGCGTAATGTTTTCCATTGCCGCTGAAAAGCCGAATGACGGTAAGCCTATCGGTAAATCGGGAGTGGAATACACCGTAAAGAATCATCTCTTTTTACGGGCTGGTTATCGTCTGAATTCAGAGGTTGAAACATTTTCATTTGGATTTGGCTTTAAATTAAATATCCACAATTGGCCAGCACAGTTTGACTACGCTTATAGCGATTTTAGCGAATTAGGGGCAACACATCGCTTTGGTCTAAACCTGAATTGGGAGTAGATGGTGGTTGCCAGATTTTTTGCCATCTTAATATTATTATTTAGCGATTTACTTGCCTTTGAACCAGGAATTAGAATTGCCTGGGATTTTAATACTCTACAAAAAATTTACGGTAAATATTCCTTTTATCCCCGCATGATTCGTTTGCAAAATGGCGACCTTTTGTGCGCTTTCGAAAATTGGACTCAAACCGGCGAGCAATTCATGGTTTCGGTGTTAGTGGTGCGCAGTTCCAATGAAGGGCAAAGTTGGTCAGAGCCGGTCACGGTGGTTCAAATGGAACAGGGCATTCGCCCTTCGGTACCGGATTTGGTACAATTGGACAATGGGTACATTTTGCTGGCTTACAATCTACGCCCGCCCAAAAGTAACGCAGACCCGAGCAAACGTTTTGCTATTAAAACGGTTTTAAGCATGGACCATGGAAAACACTGGATTCCGTGGTCTCACGTTTACACCGCCAGCTACCTTTTTAGCGATGGCTGTTGGGAACCTGCACCATTGCAGTTACCTTCAGGCGAAGTACAATTGTACTTCGCTAACGAATTTCCTTTCCCTAATTCAAATGAGCAAGAAATCACCATGCTACGCTCTTTCGATTACGGTTTTAGTTGGAGCGACACCGTGACTGTAAGCTTTCGTGAAGGTTACCGAGACGGCATGCCGGTACCTTTGTTGTTGCAAAAGGGAAAAGGCATTGTTGTGGCCATTGAAGATAATGGCTGGGGAGATGGTCAGTTTAAACCGACCATTATTTGGAGTTCTCTTGAAGACAATTGGCATTCAGGAACGGTTCGCGCCGGTAATCATCGGCGGTGGCGGGCTTTAAAACCTGCTTTTCAAATACCCGATGGGGAAATTGGAGCCGCACCGTATTCGGTGCAACTTCCTTCTGGCGAGGTTCTACTCTCTTACCAGGGAACCGAAGGACAGCATCCCAATGGCAATCCCGATTGGAAAAAGGTTGCCATGTTTACAGCCATTGGTGATGAGCAAGCAAAAAATTTTAGCCGCAAATCAAAACCATTTCGCATTCATCCTGAACGCACAGCCATGTGGAATTCGCTTTTTGTTAAAAACGAACAAACCATAACCGCTTTAACCAGTACCACCAATTTTTCTGCTGAGGGCGCCAGTGAAATTTATGCCATCGACGGGTACGTCTTAACCGAACCTCAAGTTTTGTTTGCTCAAAACATTACCTTGGACGGACGACTAAACGAAGCCATTTGGCAGCAGGCGGATTCATTACTTATTGGAGCTTACTCTTCCACGCAGTTGTGGCTAAAAATGGTTTGGCAACCCGAGGCTTTAATTTTAGGTGGTTACTGTAGCGATTCTACCTTGTGGGCCGATGATGACGAGCCGACTTTAAACGATGGCTTTACTGTTTTTTTTGATTTACACAACAAAAACAGCCAGCGGCCGCAACCTGGAATTTACCGGCTGCAGGTGGCCCTTGACGGACGAGTAACGTGCAGTGAGGGAAACGAACAAGGGCAATGGAAAACATTTGCTGCGGAGCAGGTCAAGGCCCGTTTTAATTTGTTGGGTACGGTGAATCAAACCTCTCCCGATTCCGGTTACCAATTTGAAGTAAAAATTCCTTGGCAGCAAATTGGCGGTAAACCTGAGTTACAAAAACGGTGGGGCTTTCATCTTGTTTTACGGGATGACCAAAATGGCGGCGCAATCGACTTTTGTGAAGTGTTTTCTGGAGGGGAAAGCCAAAAACCATTTACTTGGTGGTGTGCTCAATTGGTTGGTGAGGCTACCGCTTTGCCTAAAGGAAAGTCAACAAAACAAGGGCAACGCCCTTTTGATTTTTACCGCACTTTTCCCAATCCCTTTAACACCACAACGCGCATTACGTACACCTTAAATCAGTCCGATAGGGTTTTGTTAGAAGTTTACGATTACTTAGGTCGCAAGGTAAATGTTTTGTTAAACTCTTTTCAAAATGCCGGCTGTTACGAACAACAATGGCCTGAGCAACATTCGGCGCCTTCAGGTGTTTATTTTTGCCGCTTAATGGTGGGCAATTGTGTGCAAGTTAAAAAATTGGTAGTGATTAAATAAAGAGGAATGTTTTATGGTGAAGTTTAGCCTTTACATTCTGGTGTTAATTGGCCTTTTGTTTTTTAACGATTGTTCCAAACAGCAGACAGGTTCTGAACAAAATGTTGCTTTAAAAACACGTTGGGCAGCGGAAGTTTCATCTGAACATCCTTGGCCAGAGTACCCCCGACCACAAATGATACGTCCTTTGTGGAAAAATTTGAACGGTCTGTGGCAAATTGAGTTGTGCGACAATCTCGGCCAGCCGCCAACGGGAAAAACATTATCCAGGCAAATTTTGGTTCCGTTTCCCATTGAATCGGCTTTGTCCGGTGTGCAGGAAAAAACAAAACATGCCTGGTACCGCAGGGTTTTTAAACTGCCTGAAGACTGGTCAGAGAAAAATATTCTGTTGCACTTCGGCGCGGTGGATTGGCAGGCTGTGGTTTACATAAATGGGCAAAAAGTGGGCAAGCACCGTGGCGGTTACGATCATTTTTCTTTTGACATTACGCCCTTTCTAAAGCAAGGCACCAACGAGTTGCTGGTTGGCGTGTTTGATCCAACCGACGACGGTAATTACCCGCGTGGTAAGCAAGTCGATCAGCCAGGAGGCATTTTTTACACTTCAGTAACGGGCATCTGGCAAACCGTGTGGTTAGAACCCGTTAACAAGGTGCACCTCACACGTCTGGAGCTGGTGCCCAATGTGGATCGAAAGGTGTTGCACGTGAAAGCCTTTGGTCAAAATGCCACGTCAGGTAACAAGGTACGTGTTTTTGCTTACGATCAGGGCCAAAAGGTGAGCTTTGCCGAAGGTGTGTTAGGTCAGACGTTTGATTTGCCCGCACAGGGCGCCCAGTTGTGGAGCCCGGAAAATCCAGTTTTGTACCGCCTGACCATTGAGTTGTGGGATCAGGGAAAAAAGCAGGACGAGGTGGAAAGCTATTTTGCCATGCGCAAAGTGCATTTAGGCAAAGACGAAAATGGGGTTACACGGTTATTTTTGAACAATAAGCCGTTGTTTCAGGTTGGGCCATTGGATCAAGGCTACTGGCCCGATGGTTTGTACACCGCACCTACAGATGAGGCGTTGAAATTTGACATTGAAGCGGCCAAAAAGTTGGGCTTTAATATGATTCGCAAACACGCCAAACGCGAACCCGATCGCTGGTACTACTGGTGCGACAAATTAGGCATGCTGGTCTGGCAGGACATGCCCAGTGTTAATCCTAAAGATTTTGAAAAGAAACGCACGCCACAAACCGACGCCCAATTCGAAACCGAGTTAAAAGAGATGATTAAAGAACTGTACAATTTCCCTTCAATTTACATGTGGGTGGTGTTTAATGAAGGCTGGGGTCAATTTGACACCGAACGGTTTGTTCAGTTTGTACGCCAAATGGATCCTTCACGACTGGTGGACAATGCCAGCGGCTGGGTGGACAAGGGCATTGGCGACGTGGTGGACATTCAAGTTTACCCCGGGCCGGGTTCTCCACAACCGGAAGAAAAACGTGCCGCTGTTTTAGGCGAATTTGGCGGACTGGGCCTACCCATTCCTGGCCACTTGTGGACAAGCAAAAACTGGGGTTACCAAAAGTTTGAAGACCGCGCGGCTTACAAAAAACGCTTTGAGGAACTGTTTGACAAAGTCTGGCGCTTTAAGCAAAATCCAGGTTTAAGCGCAGCCGTTTACACGCAAATTACCGATGTGGAAACCGAAACCAATGGCATTTTAACCTACGATCGTCAGGTGTGTAAAATCGATTACGCGGAAGCCCGCAATTTCATTCAGGACAAAATGGTTTCCATTCCGCAATTTCAGCCACTCAGCTCCATTTTTTTAGATCAAATTGTCGTTACCTTAAAAAATCGCAAGGGCGAAGCCATTCGTTACACATTAGATGGCAGCGAGCCTACGGAGCATTCAACGTTGTACACCGGGCCCATTGCGCTCACCCAAACGGCAACCGTGCGGGCGCGTTCGTTTGCCAGCGATGGTCGCATGAGTGGTGTGTTTAGTGAGCATTACCAGAAAACCACTCTTCGCCAACCGGACATTACTTTGGACCAGGTAAAACCAGGTTTAAAGTACGCCTATTTTGAAGGGAGGTGGGAAATGCTTCCAGATTTTAGCCAATTGCAACCCGTGGCCCAGGGCATCACCGAACAGTTTGATTTGTCAAAAAGCCAACGCAGCGATTTTTTTGGCTTGCGTTTTGTGGGCTACATTAACGCGCCACAAGACGGCATTTACACTTTTTTTACCGAATCGGACGACGGCAGCAAATTGTTCATTGGCGGCAAAGAAATTGTCAACAACGATGGTTTGCACGGCATGAACGAAAAAAGCGGTCAGGTGGCGCTCAAAAAAGGTCTGCACAAAATTGAGGTAATTTTCTTTGAAGGCGCCGTGGACGAAGGATTGGTTGTCCGCTGGCAGGGACCCAATGTGCCCAAGCAGGTCATTCCAGCTCGTGTTCTGTTTCATTAATTGATTTTAAACAAGAGGAAAACTCAAAATGACCACTCGTTTTTTTAGATTTGTAGCACTCATTATTGCGGTTCTATTTCTTGGTAACAGTTTTGCAGGAACGTTAGACACCCTGCGTATTAACAGTCCTTCAATGCACAAAACCATTTCTGCGGTGATTGTCTTACCGGATGCGTACCAGAATTCGGATCAGACTTTTAGCGTGGTTTATTTGCTACACGGACACAGCGGCAGCTACAAAGATTGGCCGGCACATGTTAATTTGCCCGCTTTAGCCGATCGCTACGGTTTTATTTTAGTCTGTCCTGACGGCGGTTACGATAGCTGGTATTTAGACAGTCCGATTGATCCCGCCAGTCAGTACGAAACGCACATCATCAAAGAAGTGATTCCTTACATTGATGGTCATTACCGGTCCATTAAAGCTAAAGAAGGTAGAGCCATTACGGGGCTAAGCATGGGCGGACACGGAGCTTTGTATCTGGCCATGAGGCATGCTTCATTATTTTACGCGGCTTCCAGCATGAGTGGGGGCGTGGATTTGACGTTCTGGCCAGAACGCTGGGGCAAACCGGATCGATTAGGGCCAATTGATCAATTTGAACAACGCTGGAAAGATCATTCCGTTCTCTTTAACGTTCCCATGTTAAAAAATGCGAATCTGGCTTTAATGCTGGATTGTGGAGTCGATGATTTTTTTGTGGACATCAATCGTCATTTACACCAGAAGTTGCTCAAGGCCCAGGTGGATCATGATTACATCGAACGTCCGGGTACGCACACCTGGGATTATTTGACAAACGCGCTGGAATATCATTTACTCTTTTTCAAGAAGATGAAAAATAAAATGCCGAAGTGAATTTTTACTAAGAAATAAATAGAAAGGAAGTGTGCCATGAAATTTCTTCGATGGATTCTGGCCATAAGTTTGTTGTGCCTCGTTTTGTTGAATATTTCTTGTACTACAGAACACAAAACGCTAACCATTAAAAAGGAGAAGTTTGGAATGGTTGATGGAAAACAGGCCGATTTGTACACTCTAACCAATGCTAAAGGAATGGTCGTTAAGATTACCAATTACGGCGGAATCATACAAACATTAACTGCCCCAGATCGAAATGGCAGGTACGAAGACGTGGTTTTAGGTTATGATTCTTTGGAACAATATGTAAACAATAGTCCTTATTTCGGGGCTATAATTGGCCGCTATGGCAATCGCATTGCACGGGGCCGATTCACTTTAAATGGCGTGGAATACAAACTGGCTACTAACAACGGAGTGAATCATTTACACGGCGGGATAAAAGGATTTGACAAAGTGTTGTGGCAGGCCAAACCTGTTAAAACGGACAGTACTGTAGGCTTAGAATTGACCTATTTGAGCAAAGATGGCGAAGAGGGCTATCCCGGCAATTTGAATGTGAAAGTGGTTTACACGTTGAGTAACGAGAATGAGTTAAAAATGGAATACACAGCTACTACGGATAAACCAACACCTGTTAATCTAACCAATCACAGTTACTTTAATTTTACGGGTTGTAAAACCGACGTATTGAATCATCAATTGTGGATTAATGCGGATCGCTTTCTACCGGTAGATAGTACACTGATTCCCACCGGAGAACTTCGTCCAGTTGAAGGTACACCGTTTGATTTTCGTCAGCCTACAGCAATTGGTGCCCGCATTAATGTGGACGACGAGCAACTAAAGTTTGGCGAGGGATACGATCATTGTTGGGTGTTGAATGACTGGGACAGAACGGTAAAACTTCAGCTTTCAGTTTATGAGCCAACAACGGGACGCTTCATGGAGATGTTTACAGATCAATCGGGAGTACAGTTCTATTCTGGCAATTTTTTAGATGGTAGTATTGCCGGTAAAAAAGGTATTGTTTACAAACATCGTTATGGTCTGGTATTGGAAACCCAACATTTTCCCGATTCGCCTAATCATCCCAATTTCCCGTCCACTATTTTAAAACCGGGAGAGACCTACCATACGGTGACAGTATTTAAATTCGGCTCAAAATAAAGATAAAAATTGGTTTTGGGAAAAATTGGAATAATTTCTTTGAAAGAT
>JAGHBR010000349.1 GCA_021160885.1 Caldisericaceae bacterium | reverse complement strand
TTTGTTTTTTACAAAAGCGGAATTTAAAGTTTTATCAGAACAACAACCTTTGTTCATTAATGAATTAAAAATAAATGGCCGCGTTCTTTATGAGAAAAATGCAGATTATTTTTATTATAAAGAATCGAACACCCGGGTTGAGTGCTTTTTAACAAAAACCTGAAGCCTTTCTTACATTTGTAGATATCATTGAACTTGTGCAGATTAATAATAGGAAAGCAATGAAAAATTACGAAATTTTAGAACTTGATTTAACTAAAGAATACACATTAAACGTATTACCTTTAAAAGACCTGGTCTTTTTTCCCCACATGGTCGTGCCGCTGATCGTTGGTCGATCACAGTCTATTGAGTCTGTTGAACGGGCCATGCGCATCGATCGAATGATCTTTTTGGTGGCTCAAAAAGACCCGACCATTGAAGATGTAACAGCGCACGATTTGTACCGTTTTGGGGTTTTAGGGCGCATTTTGCAAATCGTTCGTCTGCCCAATAACTTGTTAAAGGTTTTGGTAGAAGGCCTGGTCAGAGGCGCGGTGCTCTCCTATCGCCGGCAAAAAGGGATTATTCGGACCACTATTACCATCCCTTATACCCCGGTAACCCAGGATGATCAACTCGAAGCCCTACGTCGTGAATTGATTTCCTTGTTTAAAACCTACATTCGCTTGAATGAAGATCTGCCGGAAGAGTTGCTGTTTTCAGTAAACCAGATGGATGACATCGAAAAAGTGACCGATTTTGTGGCCGGCTATTTGGACTTAAAACTGGAAGAAAAACAGCGCATCTTAGAAACCTACGAGCTCGAGAAACGGCTTACCCTGCTGCTGTCTATCCTTAATCGGGAAAACAATATTCTCGATCTAAAATCAGAACTCGATTTAAAAGTCCGCGACCAGATGATGAAAACCCAGCGCAATTACTACCTGCAGGAGCAATTGCGCGTTATTCGCGAAGAGTTGGGCGAAGAGGCCGAAGAGGGCAGCGATGTGGCTATTTTACGTAACAAATTCAAGAAGAAAGCGCTGCCCGAAGAAGCCAGTAAAAAAGTGGAAGAAGAATTAGTAAGACTGGCCAAAATTCCGCCGCTGTCGCCAGAATACAATGTCATTCGTACATTTTTAGAATGGATTTTAAACCTGCCCTGGATGGAACAAACCAGGGACGAAACGAGCATTCAAAAAGCGCAAAAAATTCTGGATGAAGATCATTACGGCCTAGAAAAAGCGAAAAAACGTATTTTAGAACACATTGCGGTTTTACAACGGGTTAAACAAATCAAAGGTCCCATTCTGTGCCTTGCCGGCCCCCCGGGAGTGGGTAAAACTTCGCTGGGCAAATCTATCGCTCGCGCTCTGGGGCGCAAATTTGTGCGCATTTCATTAGGCGGCATTCATGATGAAGCCGAAATTCGCGGCCACCGGCGAACTTACATTGGTTCCATGCCCGGCAAAATCATTCAGGGCATGAAAAAGGCCGGCACCGTTAATCCGGTGTTCCTGTTAGACGAAGTGGACAAAATCAACAGCGATTACCACGGCGATCCGGCCTCTGCCTTGCTGGAGGTACTGGATCCCGAGCAAAACCATTCGTTCATCGATCACTACCTTGAAGTGGAATACGACCTTTCTAAAGTGTTTTTCGTGGTTACCGCCAACAATCCGGACGCTATCCCCGAGCCTTTACTCGACCGCATGGAAGTGATCGAATTACCTGGCTATCTGGACTACGAAAAGTTAGCCATTGCTAAACAGTACCTGATTCCGAAACAATTGGAACTTAACGGACTCAAGGCCGATGAGCTGGAAATTACCGACGATGCTTTAAACGAGATCATTGTCAATTACACCTTAGAAGCCGGAGTTCGCAATCTGGAACGGGAGATCAGTAAAATCTGTCGGCAGGTGGTCATTCAGCTTTCCAAAGCTAAAAAGCCCAAAAAGATTGTGGTGAGCAAAAAGAATTTAAGCCGCTACCTTGGCGAACCAAAGTACACCGCTTCCAAATTTAAGGGACATAAGGAGATTGGCGTGGCGACTGGTCTGGCCTGGACGCCATTTGGCGGCGACCTGTTGCGTGTTGAGGTGAATTTGATTCCGGGTAAAGACAAATTGACCTTAACCGGCAAATTGGGCGAAGTCATGCAGGAATCGGCCATGATTGCCGTGGACTACATCCGTTCGCGTTTCCGCAAATTTAAGATCGATCAGAATTTTACCAACAAGTACGAGGTGCACATCCACTTGCCGGAAGGCGCGGTGCCCAAAGAAGGTCCCTCAGCCGGGGTAACCTTAACCAGCGGATTGATTTCGGCTTTAAAAAAGCAACCCCTGCCTGCCGATTTGGCTATGACCGGCGAAATTACCCTGCGAGGTAAGGTTTTAGCCGTTGGCGGTTTGCAGGAAAAACTAATGGCCGCCCGGCGCCACGGCATTAAACGCATCATTTTACCCGCCGAAAACAAGCCTGACGTGCGCGAGATGAGCAAAGAACTGTTGGAAGGCCTGGAACTGATTTTCGTCAAAGACTACGAGCAGATTTTCGATTTGTTGTTTAAGAAGTAACGAGGGTACACATTGCCAGATTATAATCAGATTGTAAATCTGAATATAAGGTCGGTCTTTTTGTCGTCTTGCCCTGAATTTTAATATGAATTATTTATACAATAACAAGTAACCCTAAAAAACCATATTGAAATAAGGAAAAAAATGCCGCAAGTCAATCCATTGTTGGGAAACGTTGCGCCACTTTAAAAGAAATCCAACAG
>JAGHBR010000319.1 GCA_021160885.1 Caldisericaceae bacterium | reverse complement strand
TGGCACTACTGTACATCAACTCTTTGAAGAAATCGTTAACCAGCAACCGGATGCTCCAGCCGTCCAATATTTTGAAACGAAGCTGACATATGAGGAATTAAACAGGCGAGCCAATCAACTGGCCCACCATTTAATTAAATTGGGTGTCCAAAAGGATGAAGTGGTTGGTTTTAGCCTCCATCGCGGACCGAATATACCCATTGCCATGCTGGCCATTTTAAAAGCCGGCGCCGGTTTTCTTTCCATTGATCCCACTTACCCAATGGAACGCATTGAATACATGATGAGTGATTCAGAATTGCGTTTCCTGATAACGGATTCACAAATCGTCGGGCATCTGGCAACATCCCCCAAAACAGTCATCCTGCTCGATGAGGAGAGCCAGCTAATTGCTCAAATGCCAGTAACCAACCCGGAGGTTGCAACCGACACACAAAACCTGGCTTACGTAATCTACACCTCGGGTTCTACAGGTAAACCTAAAGGTACCTTGCTACCCCATCGTGGATTGTGTAATCTGGCAAAGGCTCAGCAACGTGCCTTCAACATTACGCCAAAAAGTCGCATTCTGCAATTTTCTTCATTAAGCTTTGATGCTTCGGTTTGGGAAACGGTCATGGCCCTGCTAAATGGGGCAACCCTGGTACTTGCAGACCAGGCTTCCATCGGTGATGGTCTGAAATTAACCAAAATTCTAAAAGAGCAAAAAATCACCACCATTACGCTACCGCCTTCGGTGCTGGCCGTCATGCCGGAAGTTGAACTGCCCAATCTGCAAACAATTATCACTGCCGGAGAAAAATGTACACTTGATTTAGTAAACCGCTGGGGAAAAGGTCGTCAATTTGTAAATGCTTACGGGCCAACAGAAACGACAGTTTGCGCTTCCATGTTTGAAGTCCAACCGGACCTGAACATTCCGCCTCCCATTGGTAAACCGATTGACAATTTTAAACTTTACATCACCGATCCTTATGGAAATTTAACACCAATTGGTGTCCCAGGCGAACTATGTATTGCCGGGGTAGGATTGGCTCGTGGCTATTTGAACAAACCCGATTTGACCGCTGAAAAATTCATTCCCGATGCCTTTTCCGGTGAAGCCGGTCAACGCCTGTACCGCAGTGGCGACCTGGTGCGATGGCTGCCCGATGGCAACATTGAATTTTTGGGCAGAATTGACTATCAGGTAAAACTACGTGGTTTTCGCATAGAGTTAGGCGAAATTGAAGCGACTATGCTGGAAAAAGGGGAAATTCGTGACAGTGCGGTAATTGTTTTTACAGACAAGACAGGTGAAAGCCGTCTGGTGGGTTATTACGTCACAGAAAATGGCCAGCCAGTCAATAATGCCGAACTAAAATCTTTCTTAAAACAAAAATTGCCAGATTACATGGTACCTAATCTTTTTGTCCATCTGGAAGCAATGCCGCTTACCCCAAATGGCAAAGTTGACCGCAAAGCACTACCCGTTCCTGAATTAACGCGTGATATTAGCAAAGAGTATGTTGCACCACGTAACGAAACTGAACAAAATTTGGCCACCATTGTGGCTGAATTATTAGGTGTAGAAAAGGTTGGCGTATTTGACAACTTTTTTGATCTGGGAGGACATTCGCTTTTAGCCACCAAATTTGTTACACGTGTACAACAGGAACTAAAAATCGATGTACCATTAAAACTGTTATTTGAAAAACCTACAGTTGCCGAACTGGCGTCTGCAATAAATGAGATGGATTTACCGCAAATGACCGATAGTATTGAACATATTGAACGAGATGATTCCGGCCTCGATGAACTCCTGTCTGAGCTGGATACTCTGTCCGAAGAAGAAGTTAAGCAAATGCTTGAACAAGAAAAAAAGAAAAATTCTAATTAAAAACTAAGTTGACGAGTATTAAACAAAAAAGATAGAAGAATGAATCTGATGAATGATTTCGAAAAATTAATCCAAAATCTTTCTGTGGAAAAACGTCGCTTACTTGAGCAAAAGCTAAAAGCCGAAGGACGTGTGGCAAATGCTTTTACTTTATCGTTTGCTCAGCAACGGCTTTGGTTTTTGTATCAATTAGATCCTTCTAGTACCGCCTATCATATTCCCGCTGCCTTGCGACTTATCGGGAAATTAAACATAAAAGCTCTAAAAGAGGCTCTGACTACAATTACCAAACGCCATGAAATTTTAAGAACAACCTTTTCCACAATTAACGGAACACCAATACAAATAGTTTCAAACAATAGTAATGTGAGTCTTTCTTTTGTTGATATTAGTACGCTTGCCCCACAAGTTCGTCAACAAGAATTAGAACAAATTTTATTAAATGAAAATGCAAAGCCATTCGATTTAAACAAAGGGCCTCTATGGAAAGTTAAAGTCATTAAACTGTCCGAAAACGAGCATGTGCTTTATCTGTTAATGCACCACATCATTTCTGATGGCTGGTCAGTTGGAGTTTTTGTTAATGAATTCAGCCAGCTTTACAACAGCTATATACAAGGAAGTGCAAATCCACTACCGCCTTTAAAAATTCAATATGCTGATTTTGCTGTCTGGCAAAAAAAGAAATTGGAAAGTGAAATTAAAGAAAAGCAATTACTCTATTGGAAAGAAAAGCTTTCTGGTCACTTACCAGTACTTGAATTGCCTACTGATCATCCGCGACCGGCCATTAAAAGTTACCGTGGCAGCCACCGACAATCCAGTATAAAAGGCCCATTGGTAGAAAAAATCCGTCAGTTCAGCCAGCAAAATGGCGCCACCATTTTCATGACGTTACTTAGTGCCTTTTACGCCTTACTTTACCGTTACTCCAATCAGCCGGACATTTGCATTGGTACGCCCATCGCCAATCGCAACCGCGCCGAAACTCAAGGCCTAATTGGATTTTTTGTAAACACTCTGGTATTGCGTAATGATTTGTCAGGAGAACCTTCGTTTACAGAGCTTTTACAAAGAACCCGGAACATGGTCTTGGAAGCTTTTTCTCATCAAGATTTACCTTTTGAAATGTTGGTCGAAGAGCTTCATCCGGAACGCAGTTTAAGCCACACCCCGCTGTTTCAGGTAATGTTCGTCTATCAAAACGCGCTTGAAAAAGGTTTGCAATTGCCCGACTTAAAGATCGAGTCCATTCAAGTTCCAAATAAAAACGCAAAATTTGATTTAACATTAACTGTTGCCGAATTACCCAATGAATTTGCCCTTGATGTAGAATTTGATACTGATCTGTTTGAAGCAGAAACCATTTATCGGCTGATGTCTCATTTTCAAAAAATATTGGCAGAAGCTTTGCAACAACCAGAAATTCCAATTACCAGGCTTGACCTTTTGACCGAAAGTGAAAAAAGGAAAATTCTTGATGAGTGGATTCCCAAAGGGCCAAAGTTTCCGCCAGAAAAGTGCATTCACCAATGGTTCGAAGAAAAGGCCGAAAAATTTGCTGATCGGACGGCACTAACTTTCGAAGGTCATCACATCACTTACAAGGAACTCAATCGTCGGGCCAATCAATTGGCACACTTTTTACTGGAACGCAATGTTCAACCGGACGACTTAATTGCCATTTATTCTGAACGTAAACCACATTTATTAGTGGCTATTCTAGGGGTTCTAAAAGCCGGTGCTGCCTACCTGCCCATTGACCCTGTTTACCCGCCGGAACGTGTCCATTTTATGTTAGAAGACTCAGACGCCAAAATTATTTTAACACAATCCAGTCTGAAAGACAATTTAAATTTGACCGGGCGGCAGGCTATTCTACTTGATGAACACTGGCCGGAAATTTCCAAAAGGCCCATTCACAATCCAAAAACAAAAGTGACACCAAACCATCTGATTTACGTCATCTATACTTCCGGTTCTACTGGCAAGCCCAAAGGTACATTAATCACCCATTACAATGTGGTACGTCTGTTTCAGGCTACCGATCACTGGTACCATTTTAATGAAAACGATGTTTGGACTCTTTTTCATAGCTACGCATTTGATTTTTCGGTCTGGGAAATCTGGGGTGCACTTCTTTATGGAGGCCGATTAGTTATTGTGCCTCAATTAATCAGTCGTTCACCAGAACAATTTTACCAGTTACTACTGAAGGAAAAAGTAACAATACTCAACCAAACTCCTTCGGCCTTTAAGCAATTAATGCACGCCGAAGAAATGATTGGTAAGCCACCTTACAACACTAACTTACGTTACATCATTTTTGGCGGAGAAGCACTGGATTTGAACAGTTTACGCCCATGGTTTGAAAAACACAGAGATCAACAGCCACAATTGATTAACATGTACGGCATTACCGAAACAACCGTACACGTTACCTTCCGGCCCATTAATCAGCAGGACTTGGAAGCAGCCCGTGGCAGCGTTATTGGTTTACCAATCCCTGATTTGCAGGTTTACATTTTAGATCAATACCTGCAACCCGTGCCTATTGGCGTGCCGGGAGAGATTCACGTGGCAGGCGCAGGTCTGGCCCGTGGTTATTTGAATCGTGAAGAATTAACCGCTACAAAATTTGTTCCTCATTCCTTTTCTGATGAAACCGACGCCCGTCTTTATCGGTCTGGTGACCTGGCGCGCTTTCTGGAAAATGGCGACATTGAGTATCTCGGACGTATTGACAACCAGATTAAAATTCGAGGTTTTCGTATCGAATTAGGCGAAATTGAAACCATTTTGGCTAAACATCCTGCGGTTCGTTCCTGCCTGGTCATTACCGCCAGAGATCATCAGGGGAACAACCTGATTGCCGCTTACATCGTGCCCAGAGAAGGGCAAGAGGTTACTAGTCACCAATTAAGGGAATATTTACGTGAATCGTTGCCAGAGTATATGGTGCCTTCAGCTTTTGTACTGCTTGAAGAATTTCCCTTAACACCGAACGGGAAAATTGACCGGCGAGCACTGCCCGATCCTTTAACGCATCGGATTGATCTGCAACGCGAATACCTGCCACCTAAAACTCCGACAGAAGAAGTACTGGCTCAAATTTTCGGAAAAATTTTAAATATTACAAAGATCGGAATCAATGACCACTTTTTTGAATTAGGTGGCCATTCTCTACTTGCTACACAACTTATTTCACGCATTCGTGACGCCCTGGGCGTTGATCTTCCTTTAAAAATATTGTTCGAACATCCGGTTCTTAGCGAATTAGCCCGTGCAGTTGATCAATTAAAAACTCAACAAACTAAAAAACACGAACAGGCCATCAAACCGATTGATCGCTCCAGTAAATTACCGCTGTCTTTTGCTCAGCAGCGTTTGTGGTTTTTGTACCAGATGGATCCGAATGACGCCTCGTACAACATACCGGCTGCCTTCCGCGTAAAAGGCCCATTAAAAATAGAACTGCTACAGCAGGTTTTTGATGAAATTGCCCGTCGGCATGAAACATTACGCATGGTTTTCAAAACGATTAATGGCTTGCCGGAGGTTGAAATACTGCCTCAATCTCCGATCAAAATCGAATATCGAAAATTGCAGCCTTCCGAAAACAGTAAAACCATTGAAAAAATTATAATTACTGAAGCACGTCGACCATTCAAACTGGAAACCGGGCCCTTGGTTCGCGTAAAAGTTCTGGAACTTTCGCCTGAAGAATTTGTCATCATTCTGAACATGCACCACATCATTTCCGATGGTTGGTCCCTGGGCGTTTTAATGAACGAAGTCGGCGCTCTTTATCGGGCCTTTCGGCAGAGGCAACCTTCCCCTCTACCCGAGCTGGAAATCCAGTACGTAGATTTTGCAGCCTGGCAACGCAACTGGCTACAGGGTGCAGTGCTCGAAGAACATTTAACTTTCTGGAAAGAAAAATTAGGACATGGTTCACCGCCTTTACATCTGCCAACCGATTTTCCACGTCCAGCTGCACTTACTGCTAATGGAGCACATATTGATTTTAAAATAGACCCTGCTCTGACCCAAAAAATCCAGGATTTTTGCAAACAGCACGATTTAACGCTATTCATGACCTTATTGTCCGCTTTCATGATTGTACTCAACAAGTACACGGCACAACAGGACATCAGCGTCGGGACACCGGTAGCAAACCGTAACCGTTCGGAAATCGAACATTTGATCGGCTTTTTTGTCAACACTCTTGTCATGCGTGGTGATTTAAATGAAAACCACACTGTCAAAGAATTTTTAATGCAGATGAAAGACTACGCGCTGGGCGCATTTGACCATCAGGATTTACCATTTGAGAAAGTGGTTGACGCCATTCAGCCGGAACGCGATGTGGCCCACACACCTCTGTTTCAGGTCATGTTTATCCTGCAAAATCTGCCCGTTGGACCTCAGCAAGCTTCCGATATTACGATTGAACCCCTGGCTGTTGAAAATGGCCTTTCCCAGTTCGAGTTAACTCTTTCTTTAAAGGAAGTGGATAAGGCCTTTGAAGGAAACCTGGAATACAACACCGACCTTTTCAAAGAGAGCACCATGCGGCGCTTCATCCAACATTATTTGCGCATGGTGGAGGCGGTGGTTTCTAATCCGCAACTTACCTTAAAACAACTTTCACTGTTTTCCGAAGAAGAGATTCTTCAACTGATGAAAAGCTGGAATGAGACTGCCAGAAAAATTCCGGATATTGCCATTCATCATTTGATTGAAAAGCAAGCCCACAAACAACCAGAAAGGATTGCAATTGTAAATGGTAATCAGCACATGACATACGGAGAATTGAATTATCTAAGCGATGCCCTAGCAACTTTTCTTATTAATCAAGGTATCGGAAGCGGACAACAGGTCGGTATCAGTCTCTCCCGTTCCCCTTACCTAATTGTCGCTTTGCTCGGCATTTTAAAGAGCGGCGCGGCTTACGTTCCACTGGATGTGAATTACCCGCGCGAACGTTTGGAGTTCATGGTTTCTGACTCGGCCATTTCGCTCTTAATTACTGAGAAAAGTTTAAAAGAAAAGGCTCGTTTTGAAAGTATTCCGATGCTTTTACTGGATGAGGAAGATTCCTGGCAGGACGGACAAAAAATAGCTTTACCACCGGTTTCTCCAGAACAACCAGCGTACATTATTTACACCTCTGGTTCCACCGGCTTGCCCAAAGGAGTTGTCGTCAGTCACCGTTCCGTGGTTAACCACAATCTGGCCATGGCAGAACTTTTTGAATTAAACGAAAACGACCGTATGTTGCAGTTTGCCACCATCAATTTTGACGCGGCCGGTGAAGAAATTTACCCGACTCTGCAAAGTGGAGCAACCTTAATTTTGCGTGGCAACGAAGTGTTGATTTCCGGGGAACAATTGCTAAATCTAGTTGAAGAACAACAAATCACCATTCTGGATTTACCTACCGCTTACTGGCATCAATTACTAGCCGAATTGAAGGAATTAAATCGTTCCATTCCGGAGAGCCTGCGTTTGCTGGTTTTGGGCGGAGATAAATTAGCGGCTGAACGCTTTAAAGAGTGGCTAAAACTTGGCGGTGATCGCATTCGAACACTGAATACATATGGCCCCACTGAGACCACAATTGTTTCCACGGTTTTTGAATGCCCTAATTCAATAGAAGCAATAGATCAATTGGGCGAAATTCCCATCGGCCGGCCCATTGCAAATACACGGGCTTACGTTTTGGATTCAAATTTACAACCGGTTCCCCCGGGCATTCCAGGTGAATTATTCATTGGTGGCGCTGGAGTAGCCCTTTGCTACCTGAACCGTGAAGACCTGACCTCAGAACGCTTTGTTGCAGATCCTTTCAGCGAACAACCCGGTGATCGGATGTACCGCACCGGTGACCTGGTACGAATGCGTGCTGACGGCAATATTGAATTCATCGGGCGCGTGGACAACCAGGTTAAAATTCGTGGTTTCCGTGTAGAACTGGATGAAATTGAACATGCATTACTTAAATTGCCGCATGTTAAAGAAGCAGCTGTGGTGGCCCGAGAAATGCAACCCAATAATAAACGGCTCATCGCTTACATCATTCTTAACCAAGGCCAAACCAAAGCCGTCGATCAAATCAAAGCTGACTTACAGCAACATTTGCCGGATTACATGCTGCCTTCCGCTTTTATTGTGTTAGACAAATTTCCCTACCTGCCCAGCGGTAAAATTGACCGACGAGCCTTGCCTTTTTCGCCTGAAATGGTAGTAGAGACACAGCGGGAATTTGTACCACCGGCCAATAAAAAAGAGCAAATTTTAGCAGATGTCTGGCAATCGGTTTTAGGCATCCAACAGGTGAGCGTGGAGGATAACTTTTTTGAACTAGGTGGTGATTCTATCTTGAGCATTCAGATCATCGCACTGGCACGACAAAAGGGTTTGCAAATCACACCGGTACAAATTTTTCAATATCAAACCATTCGCCAATTAGCATTTGTGGCTAATGAAAAAGAAGCCATTCATGCCGAACAAGGGCTGGTCACGGGGACGGCGCCTTTAACGCCTATTCAGCAGTGGTTCATTGAGCAGAATTTTAAGCACCCGGAACATTGGAATCAATCATTACTATTGGAAGTTCATCAGGCATTGGACAAAGACCACCTGCTCAACGTTACCCGAGCGCTTCTGGAACACCACGACGCTTTCCGTTTGCATTTGGCATACGAGCAGGAAAAAACCATGCAAAAGTTTTCGGACATGCCAGAGGAAATTCCCTGCTACTTTTTTGATTTACAGAACCTGCCCCGGGATCAAATTAAAGAAGCCATTGAAAGCACGGCAGCCAAATTACAGGCTTCCTTTGATTTACAAAAGGCGCCCTTGCTGTGTATTGCTTATTTTAATACCGGTGGCTTGCCCCACCGCTTACTGATTGTGGTTCATCACCTGGCAATGGATGGCGTTTCCTGGCGTATTTTGCTTGAAGATTTGCAATTAGCCTACCAGCAAATCGAACAGGGAAAGGACATTATACTTCCTCCTAAAACGAGCTCATTTAAAGAGTGGGCTTTACGGTTAAAAGATTACGCTACTTCCGAGGATTTGCAGACGGAAATTGAATTTTGGCAATCAATAGCCAGCAATCAAATTCCTGAAATTCAGGTGGACTTTCCCGATGGAGAAAATCTCGAAAAATTTACTATCGGTGCTTACGGCTCTTTAGATAAACAACAAACCGAAGCGTTACTCAAAGAAGTTCCGTTAATTTACAAAACGGAAATCAATGACATTTTACTAACCGCCCTGGTGCGTGCTTTTGCCCGCTGGCAGGGCAACCGTTCATTATTAATTAATCTGGAGGGCCATGGACGGGAACAACTCTTTCCCGATATTGATCATTCAAGGACTATTGGTTGGTTTACTTCCCTTTACCCGGTTTATCTGAAATTGGGACAGGCAGTTCAGGACGATGAGACCATCAAAACCATTAAGGAACAATTGCGCCAAATTCCGAAAAACGGCATTGGGTATGGCATTTTGCGTTACTTGTACCCGCAACCCGAAATTCGCCAGGCGCTTAAAGGCTTGGACCAGGCAGCGGTTACATTCAACTACTTAGGCCAGTTCGATCAGGCTTTACCAGAAAAATCCATTTTTAAACCGGCACAGGAAAATAAAGGCACGGAACATCATCCCTATGAAAAACGGACCGGTGAACTGGAAATTACCTGTGCCATTACTGCCGGCCGGCTCAATTTTTCATTTAACTTTAGCAGCCAAAGATTCAGGAAAGAAAGTATCACTGAACTGGTTAATTTTTACAAGGATGAGTTAATCGCTCTGATTAAACACTGTCTATCGCCCGATGCGGGGGGCGTAACGGCGTCTGACTTTAAACTGGCTAATCTTAATAATAAAAAACTGGATAAAGTGCTATCTCAATTGCAAAAGAAGAAAAAAAAGAAAAAGTAAGCTAATTGTTCAGTTTCATCACATCTT
>JAGHBR010000443.1 GCA_021160885.1 Caldisericaceae bacterium | reverse complement strand
GAAATTTTTAAACTAACTCCAGTAATGGCCTTGATTGTCGTATTGGCCGAATCCATGGTGCTCTTTTTGTTTGCTTCCAAAACACTGGAAAGCTTTTTGCTTACCCTGGGCTTGCCAACCATCCCGCTGGTGCCTATTTCAAGTTCTCAGGCCATAATTGGCGCTGTGCTGGGCATTGGTCTGGCCAAAGGAGCAAAAGGCATTCACTACCACATCGTTGCTAAAATTGTTTTAGGTTGGATCTTTACGCCGGTGCTCTCGGGAGTGCTGTCCTTTTTTGCTTTGTTTTTTATGCAGAATGTGTTTGAGTTGCAGGTTTATTTCTAATTAACCCACAAAGCGCAACCTGTTAAGAATTCGCCGGTTGTGCCTGTAGAGAAGACATGAAGAAATAGTTAAATGAATATTGAATGAGCTTTTACAAATTAATTTACTGTCCCCAGTATTCAATACGTATCCTGGCAAATAATTTCAAAATTTACATCGGTCTGGCTGATGCCCTGGATAGGTCTACCCGGAGGTCGTGGAGTAGTAGCCAGGTTTTAGTTATGATTTAGCTAATTCAGGTACTGGTATCTTCTGCGGCGTTGTTCAATGCGTTTTATGCGATCAATAAATTCTTTGGAAAAAAGACGCACAATGTGGGCATAAAAACCATAGCACAAAAAAGTAAGTAAAGGTCTGGAAAGTTCCTTTCGAACCAGGTTTCTGATTTTTTTCTGAATGGTTAATTCTCTGTGAATAGTAGTCCATTCTTTAATAAAAAAAGGTTGGAACAGCCGAATCAACGAATTGCCGGCCAGCTTTTTAAGGCGCGAGCCAATGGAATATTTACTGATGGTCTCAAGGCTCAACTGTTTGGAACGTACAGCTTTGGTAATTTCGTTTTGCGGTACGCCCTCTTGACGGGCAATCCATTGAGAAGCGTAAAAGACATTTTGCCAACTACGCCAGAATTCTGCTGATATATTTCCAAATTGCCAGGGTTCAAAGCGGCCCGGAAAAGCAGCATTAATGGCTTTGTAAATATTTTTACCATAACGCAGTTCAAACATGGTCGACAAGCCCATCTGGCTAAATGTTTTTCGACTCAGTTCGCCCTTTTTAAACCGCTCGGGTAATGAATCTATTGACCAGCCTAATTTTTGAATCATGCGTCTAACAGCTCTGGCCGAATTTTCATCTGTCCAGTAAGACTTTGGCACCTGCCCTACTTCCCAGTGTTCAAGATGTGGATAGGCGGCCTGCAGCGCTTTTGAAACCGCGTTGAAATAATTGGCAAAAAGATAGGATAGCCCATTTTTGGCAAAATCTTTTTTGGAAATCGAACTTTTTTTCAACATTTCCGGATTTAATTGCAGTTTTTCCTCAACCAACCAGCGAATCGCCTGTAATCGATTTTCTTCTTCATCCCAATAATTTTCCGGAATTCGGCTTGACATCCAGGGGGTAATCTGTTCCGGAAACGCATTGTGTAGAAGTCGGTTGACTGAATAATTGAAATGACGATAAATATTCTGAATTTTGTAACGGATGAAAAAGGTGCTGTCGTTATGCTGCAAAAAATCTTGCGCATCCATTTGCAAAAAATCTTTAATCAAAAAGCGAATAATGAGTCTGGAACGCTTTAAAGCGTCATGTTTCAGAAAATTGGGCGGATAAAACCGTTCCAGCCCGGCCAGAATATTTTTGTAACAAAGTACAATTTCTTCTTCATTCAGAGCCTGTCGGCCATCTTTGATGGTTACAATTTTAATTTGCCCATCCGGGTAAAGACGTTGTAAGAGTTTTAATTTTTCTTCAATGTGTTCAATCTCATGTCCGGAAAATTGCAAGGGGACAAAAGAGGACAAAAAACGGTGCAAAGTGTTTTGTTCATCATCTCCACCAACAATTTGTAGATGTTTTAAGAAATTGAGTGCTGAAGGACTTAATCGATTTTCTAAAAGTTCAAAAACGCTTTTGAGATTTTGGCTTTTTTGAAGCAGGGCGGCGCTATCATTAAAAACTTCTTCTGTATCGATTAAAAAATGCTGAACTTTTTCCAGCGCCACCATCCGGCGATTATTGAGTTCCAGAGCAAGCTGTTTTTTAACGGTCTCTAACGCATTCTGCAGCACGGGTTTGTAATCTTTAGCACGAAAAGGTTGCGTCATCAGCAGTTGTACTACTGGTTCCTCAGCCAGGGCAGATTGAGCCATTTCAAGGAAAAGTTCAGCTTGCGAAGTAGCCTGATAATCAGAATTACCAAATTTTACCTTAAGCAAGGATTGACATAAAGTCAGTGCCTGCTGGTAATTTTGATTTATTTGTTCGGCAGAAAGCAAAACATTGGCCCTTCTGTTTTAATCCTCTATTAATTCGCGCTTTGCGGCCAACTGATTGAGTTTGGAAAGATTTTTCATCTGAATGAACAAATAAATCGCCGAGAATAGAATCCCATTCTCAATAAATTGACCTTACCATCATGGTTCCATTAATTATCGTAAACCTATTTTAAAAAAATTAGTTCGTTTTAAAATAAGAATCCTACCTGACCAAAACAATCTTTTTAATCAATGAGGCTCGTTCCGTTTTCATTTTTAAAAAGTAAATACCAGAAGAAAGTACTTCAGCTTTAAATTTGAATTGATGTGTGCCTGCCGCTTTAGTTTGATCAAAAATGTTTTTAATTAGCCTGCCATTAATGTCAAATAGATAAAATTTTACATGGCTTTCTGAACTTAAATGAAAACGGATGTTTGTCTCATAATTGAACGGGTTAGGAAAGTTCTGATCTAAAATGTCCTGCGTAGGCGGTGTAATGTAAAACGAATGCCATTCAGTGAATTGATTAGCCCAGTAATCACAGACGGTACTAATGCGATAATAAAATCGTTGATTGTACACGGTACTTTTGAATGTAAAAGTCGTATCGTTTACAATTTCATCTATTACAGGTTTCGTTAAATCCAAATCTTTAAATATTTGAATCCGATATTTGTCGATTCCCCAAACCGAGTGCCAGGTAAAAATGACTTTATTAATATGAAAAATTGCATTCTCTTCCGGTGAGATCAAACGAGAATTTAATTCAGCGCTAGCAAATCTCCAAACACTACTGCCGTTGGTACCAAGAAATAAATGTCCTGAGCGGGTAAATAAAATGGTATTGATATGGGGATTATCCAATCCTAATTCCAATCGGTACCAGTATTTGCCGCTGTCCGAAGAAGCAATAACGCCATTTTCACCGGAAAGACTGGCAAAAACATACTTACCATTTCCAGAAAAATCGGTTACGCTGGAATTGGACAGCGGAACCCAAATCCGCCGCCAGCTTTTTCCGTAATCATCACTTACGAAAACGTTATTCACCGATCCGCTGCCTATATAAAACTTATTACCAATAGCGCCCACAGCTTCACCAGAGAACAAACCCGGAACGCGAACTAATTGCCAGCTTTCTCCATAATCCGCCGAACGATACACGTAAGATGTACCATTTACTACCAATCCTACTGAATCCATGACTGCCAGATCGGCTACATTGATATTCTCAGGCACTCCGTTTAATGCCTTCTTCCAGGTATTCCCATGATCGGTACTACGGAAAAGACCGAATTCACTGCCAACAATAATAAACTTTTCATTTCCATCCACTTTTTCCAGAAGTGAGCCAAATTTTTTGTATTCCCAGCTTTTCCCAAGATCATCAGAGACAAATAAGACAGCACCAAATGGATAAAGATAGTTTCTTGAAGCAATAGCAAAGATTCTTGAACCAATGTACTTTAGATCATAAACGTAATTTCTACCCGATTGGATGGTCTGATGATACCAGGTCATTCCCCAGTCTTCACTGATCTGGAGTCCGGAACCGTAAGTTCCTGCAAAGAGTTTCCCATCCACTTCTTCTAATGCCTGAATTGTTTGGTTTGCAAGGCCATTATTCCTTGGTTCCCAAACAGATTCAGTTTTTGTTTTTCGATAGATTCCATCTGTTGTACCTAAAAAATCATAATGAGCGGTGGAATTAATCACTCGAACATGCCGGTTAATAATACCATCATTATTAATGTACCAGCTTTTTGCAAAATCTTTACTTTTGTAAACTCCGGCCTCATCGGTTCCAAGATAAAGAGCGATCCCATCGTAATGGAAGGCAGAAGTGTAACGTTTTGGTGCATTAATTCCATGCCGAAGTTGCCAATGTAATCCTCCATCGCCACTAATGTAAACATCTCCAGGTTGATCAGAGGCTGCATAAATACCGTCCTCTATTTCTAACAATTCAATAATGCACCATTTGATGGGATCCGGGTCTAAAATGGTCCATGAATCGCCCCAGTCTGTGCTTCTTAAAGTTTGTGAACCCGATGCTCCACAGGCTGAGGCTACGGCAACTCCTGAACTTAGAAGTAAAATATCATTGATTTCGTGTCCTCGACTTTCATCTTCAATAATTTTCCATGTTAAGCCATAATCTGTACTTTTGTAAATTCCCCAATCCGTACCCATTAAAACCACAGAATCTTGCGCAGCAAATGAGTAGACGCCATAAAAGGGAATTCTTGCTACGGTTTCAGTTCTGGGATTAAAGCGATAGGCGCCATTTCTGCCAGGGATAAAAATAAAATATTTGTTTTGTGCCATTTCGTAAACGTAGATAAGCTGATTTAGGCCGATATTTTGCCATGATTCACCTTGATCTACACTCCTGTAGAGTCCGCCCGAGCCAGCGCAGTAAACGGTATCATTTCTCACCAAAATAGCACTTACAGGCCCACCTTCAGGGCCAGGTAACTTTTTCCAGAAGCCAAATATGTTCTGGGCTTTCAAGGAAGTAAAACTTAAGATGAGGATAATAAAAACAAAAGATTTACGCATTTTTTCCCTTTCTAGAAAAAATTACTATGAAAGGAAGGATGTACTGAAATAAATTTAACAAGAATAAATTCAAAATTCAATGTGATAATTTTTTTTTACCAAGTTTGGCGATTCTATCTAGAAGTTTTAATCAATAGGATTAGGTTCGTTTTTTTCTCATAGATATCGGAATTATTCCGTTGTTTAATTTTGGTTAGAAACAGTTCTAATAATTTTTTTACCATTTGATTACACTCAAAAATGGTTTTCTTTTATGATTTAAAAATCATAATTTTTTTACCACTTTTGAGACACTCTTTTACAGCGTCTAATAATAACAAAGTAGTTTAGATTCTGTTCGTGTGAAATATATTAAATT
>JAGHBR010000104.1 GCA_021160885.1 Caldisericaceae bacterium | reverse complement strand
GTCATTGATCATTGAAAATTAAAAATTATTATAGTATCTTAAAATAAGTAAAAAGCAATTTAGCTAAATTTCCCATTAAAATTAATTAATTATCCTAGATCACATTTAAGGAATTTATGGAGAAAACAATTTGACTTTAAAGTTTAATTTTATATACTTTGATGAAAAGGAAGAAAAATGGAAAAGGATATGAAAGAAAAAGTGTTAAAGGTATTGGAAAGTATTCGCCCCGGGCTTCAAGCTGATGGCGGCGATATTCAGTTTGTAAAAATTGACGAAAACAATGTAGTTTACATTCATCTGATCGGCGCATGCGGAGGATGCCCGATGTCGCAAATTACGCTAAAACAGGGTATTGAACGCATCATGAAGATGCAAATACCCGAAATTGAAGCCGTAGAAGCAATTTAGTAATTTAATTTTTTGATTTGAGGTGAACAATGGTTGAAGTTCGTGTAAATGGGATATTCATGACCCAAACCCAGGCCAGTGGAATTATTTTAAAAGAACAGGATGGCCAACGGGCATTACCGATTGTAATCGGTGAATATGAGGCTCAGTCCATCGCTCTGGCTTTGGAAAATTTAAAACCTCCGCGTCCCATTACACATGATTTAACAGCCAACATTATGGAAACTCTTGGCATTGAGATGGAGCAGGTAATTATTACGGAATTAAAGGATAACACGTATTATGCGATTATTAAGTTAAACTTTGCAGGGCAATTATTCGAGATCGATTCCAGACCAAGTGACGCCATTGCTTTAGCCTTGCGTTTAGGTACGCCTATTTTTGTTGAAGATATGGTAATGGAACAGGCGTCTTACATCCCAGAAGAGGAAGAAGAAGCGGAAGATTTTAGTAAGACAAAGATAAATAAAAAAAGTTATTTACATCATTCCAAAGAGGATGAATTACAACTCTTACGTGAACAACTAAAAAAAGCTGTTGAAAATGAAGAATACGAAAAAGCTGCAAAAATTAGAGATAAAATTAAACGTATTGAATCCGGTTCTTAATGTCTATCTGGAGAAAGGTATTTTATGCCCGATCACAAATTTCTGTTTAAAATTTATGGTGTTAGAGGAAGCTATCCTGTATCACCAACAGGAGGGACGCAATTTGGTGGAAACACCACCTGCGTGATGGCCCGTACTTCCAACCAAATCGTCATTTTTGATGCCGGCAGCGGTATCATCCCTCTGGGTAAAGAACTGGTCCCGGAAATTTTGGAACATCAAAAAAAAGAAAACGGCCCGTTTCATATTACCCTTATGTTCACTCATACTCATATTGACCATTTGCTGGGCCTTCCTTACTTTGCCCCTATTTACATGCCTCAGGTTCATTTGCATTTTATTGGTCCGGCAACCGTTGGAGTCGATTTTGAAACTATCCTGCGCACTCAGGTTTTGCCACAATATTTTCCAGTGAGCATGGATGAATTTCGTAGTCAAAAATCATTTTACAATATTAGTGAGAATACTTTTGTTCATTTCAATAATTCTTCTGAACCGATTATTGGCGATGTTCGTCAGCAAAAACCAAATAATTCCGGTTTTAGAATTGAAACCATGAAATACTATTTTCATCCCAAAGATGGTACCTACCTTTACAACATTCAATGGAACAATCACAAAATTATCTTTGCCACAGATATTGAAGGCTACAAAAGTGGCGATCAACGCTTGATTAATTTTGCACGCAACGCTGATATTTTGATTCATGATGCGCAGTACACCGAAGAGCAATATCGTATGTTCTGCGGCTATGGCCATAGTAGTTTTGTTATGGCCTGTGATACCGCCCAGGAAGCCAATGTAAAAAAATTATTACTATTTCACCACGATCCTAATAATTCTGACCAGGATTTATTGGCTTTAGAACAAAATGCACAAAAGTTATTTCCGGCAGCGGAGCTGGCCAAAGAAGGCTGGAGTTGGAAAGTTTGAGCTACACGGCCATAAATAGTATAAGAGTTTAAGGGTTAAGGGTATAAGAGTAAAAGTGAACCATTCTTTTTGTAGATCAATTTCTACTTTTTGGGTGGCAACTGCTTTAATAAAAGATTATATTTTTAAATTTCTTGCCTAACAACAAAGAATCCAATTTAGCGATATTTCACCCAGAACACATTCAAAATTCAAAACTCAAAATTCAACATTCATTAGAAGGGTGTTTTACTCCTTATCAATTTTTTGTCTGGCTTGGATAGCCATGCCTATGGTTGCGCCATCTAAATATTCTAAATGCGAACCCATAGGTACACCGCTGGCCAGTCGACTTATCTGCACATTGGTATCACGCAGCAGGCGCGTTAAATAGATAATAGTCGTCTCCGCTTCGGTGCTGGGATTTAATGCCAGAATGATCTCCTCAATCGGTTCGTTTTTCACACGCTCAAGCAGGGGACGAATGTTCAGGTCTTCCGGATTCACACCGGCTAACGGCGAAATAACGCCTCCCAAAACATGATAAAGACCATTGTAGGTGTGCGTCTCTTCAATCGCCATCACATCTACTATATCTTCGACCACGCAAATTTTATGTACATCGCGTTTAGGATCGGAACAGATTCTGCAATATTCATCTTCAGCGACATTAAAGCATCTTTTACACAGGTGGGTTTTAAGTTTAACATCAAGGATGGCCTGGGCCAGTTGCTGTGCGTATTCATCCGGACTTTTAAGGATAAAAATAGCCAGGCGCTGGGCTGTTTTAAAGCCAATGCCCGGCAAACGTGCTAAATGCGCAATCAATTCATCTAAAACCGAAATACCCAGCTCGCGCATTATTACATTCCCGGAAATTTAAAGCCATCTGGTAAATTAAGGTTTCCCAATAAACCGCCGGTTACTTTTTTCATTTCTTCTTCAGCCCGCTTTTGGGCATTTTTAATGGCCTGATTCACAGCAGCTACAATCAGGTCTTCTAACATCTCCTGATCTTCTTCTTTTAACACATCAGGTTCAATCTTAACCGAAAGCACTTCTAATTTGCAATTGGCTATGGCTTTTACCATTCCACCGCCAGCACTCCCTTCAACTGTAACGTTAGCCAGCGAATCCTGAACTTTTTTCATTTCTTCCTGCATTTTTTGTGCTTGTTTTAAAATATTATTCATATCCAGCATAGTTTTTCTCCTGTTTTACATCACTTCCAGATCAAATTCGTCAATTAATTTACGAACATTTTCTGATCTGGATTGAATTTTTTTCATGATTTCTTCTTTGGTGGCTGCCGTCTCTTCCGTTTTTTTAGCCTTTTGCTTTTCTTGCTTAATTTTAATTTCAAGGCGAAGAGAAGTTTGTAAAAACTCAGATAGTTGATTTTCTAACCAGTAGCGGTGGCTGCCGATGATGTTCCCCTCAACCCCCAAAGTAATAATCAATTTATCGTCTTCAAAATTTGTTAAAACGGCATTCTGTAAAACCGATGCAAACGAGGGGCGTTCTGGTTCAATCTTTTTGCAAAAGGTTTCCCATTGCTGTTGAATGGCATTTAAATCAATGCTTTTGGCAGGCTCTTGAGAAGCGGTGTAAGCAGAATGCGGATCGCGAGCTACGGTGTCAGGTGCTTTTTTTTTTAGCAGATTTAAATTTTCAAGAATCTGTTCAATTTGCGCTGTTTTAGGCAATTTGGCCAATTTGACCAGGCCAAGTTCAAATTTTAATTGCGGCTGTTGACTGCTTTTAACCACGTTAATCGTTTCACCCAGGCTTTTTAAATAAGCGATCAGATCGTTTTCTGAAATTTCCCGGGCCAATTGTTTATATCTTTCCAGATACACTTCGGAAGTATCCAAGAGCTCCGTGGTACCTGTGGCCTTTAATACCAAAATATTTCTGAAATGTTCTTCCAAACCAAGTAAGAATTCATTTAAATCATAACCGGTCTGAAAAATTCGATTGGCCGTTAAAATGATATTTTTAACATCGCCTTTACGAATGTCCTCAGTAAGATTAAAAAATTCGTCCTGATGAATCACACCCAAGGCCTGGGCTACGTTTTCGAAGGTAATCTGGTTGCCCGAGTAAGAAATTAGTTGATCCAGAATGCTTTGTGAATCGCGCATTGAGCCATCTGCTTTTTTGGCAATTTGCAAAAGGGCTTCGCCTTCAATATTAATGTTCTCAGCCTGACAAATTTTCTTTAAGTGTTCCATAATGGTTTTAACAGGCATCCGTCTAAAATCAAACCGCTGGCAACGAGAGAGGATGGTCGGTGGCACGCGATGGATTTCTGTTGTAGCAAAAATAAAAATGACATGTTCAGGCGGCTCTTCCAGGGTTTTTAGCAGCGCATTAAAAGCTTCTTTGGTCAGCATGTGCACTTCATCAATAATGTAAACCCGATATTTACCCATGGAAGGCGCAAATCGAATTTTTTCGCGCAGATTACGGATTTCGTCAATACCGCGATTGGAGGCGCCGTCAATTTCATGAACATCAAGGGCATTGCCTTTTGTAATCGATTCACAAGAAGCGCATTGGTTGCAGGGTGTAGGCGTAGGCCCTTTTTCACAATTTACGGCTTTAGCTAAAATGCGGGCGGTGGTTGTTTTACCAACTCCTCTGGGCCCGGAAAAGATGTAGGCATGGGCAATTCGACCATTGGCAATGGCATTAGCCAATGTTTTAGAAACATGTTCCTGCCCGATTACATCATCAAAAGTTTGGGGGCGATACCTGCGTGCAATAACTACGTAAGACATTTGTAACCGATCTTTAAAATCTTTACCTGTCATAAAAAATTGCCAGGTTACCCGCGGCACATAGGAATAGCACTTACCGCTGCTTCCTTCCGGACCTGACGGGGTTCGGCGCCGCCCTATTGCGCGGGACCTGGCAAAGCGGAGCTACACGGATTCGAACCGTAATGCTGACAGTTTAGTCAGGCCCTCCAAACCAAAACCTTAGCTCCTATAAGCATGCTAATTTAGCCAGTCCAACTATTATTGTCAAGCAAAGTTTTTAGTCTGCTTAATGGCTTCAAACTGCTGTCCAGTTTTCAGTAAAATCCAAATTTGGAACTCATTTATAATTTAACACTCAAAAGTCAACATTTTTTGAGAGAAACGTGTACTTTAAAGGCTACCAATTGGTCTGCAGCTGAAGCCCCCTTAATTTTTGGCAAAAGTTGCCAGGCGTTTTCCGTTGCGGTCTTTAAACCTGGCGATTATTTTCATGGCCCGATCCATTGGAACAGTGACAAAGGAGAAATCGTCCTTAACTTTTACCTCGCTTATCTGCCTTGATTTCACATCGGTTTTACTGCTAATCAGTTTTACCAGTTTTTGGGGAGTTAAATCGTCATTTCGGCCCATGGAAATAAACAATCGGGCCCGCCCATTTTTGTTTTTTGCAGTTAATTTATTTTCACCGGCATCGATTTCGCTAAAATTTTTAGGATTTAATTTTTTTTCAAAACTCAGTTGCAATACAGCAGCTAAGACTTCTGCAGGCTCGTTGTTTTCAAGCAACTCATTGGCCCATTCTTTGAAGTCATTATTTAGTTTATTTTCAGACAAACGGACTAATTCCGAATTAATTTTATCTTTTTTAGCTCTGATAATGTCTCCGGTTTTGGGCAGTTTAGCCCGGTAAATCTTTTTACCTGTCATTTGTTGAATGCTCTGAAAACGACGTGTTTCTCCCGGTGTAACAAAGGTGATGGCGGTACCGCCTTTGCCGGCTCTTCCTGTGCGGCCAATGCGATGCACATAAGATTCCGGGTCTTGAGGCAAGGCGTAGTTCACAACATGAGTCAGATCATTAACGTCAATACCTCGCGCCGCAACATCGGTTGCCACCAGAATTGTCACTTTGCGCTTTTTAAAGCGATTGAGGCTGCGTTCGCGCTGGGCCTGAGAAATTTCGCCATGAATAGCTTCGGCATTGTAACCATTTTCTACCAGCTTTTCAGCCAGTTCACCAGCATCCTTCCTGGTTTTACAGAAAACCAGGCCGTAAAACTGATCTTCAAAATCGATAATCCGACTCAGCGCCCGAAACTTTTCCGAAACACGGACTTCGTAATAAAGCTGATCGGTTTGCTGCGGCATCAACTCTTCCCTTTTGGCTTTAACCATCTGGTAATCATTCATGTATTTTTTGGCCAGCTGTTTAATTCGTGGCGGCATGGTCGCCGAAAAAAGCAAGGTGCGTTTTTCGGAATTGGTATGGCGCATAATCTCTTCCATATCCTCAATAAAACCCATGTTCAACATTTCATCCGCTTCATCTAAAATAAGCTGCTTAATTTGATCCAATTTTAAGGAACCACGGTTAATATGATCTATTACGCGTCCCGGAGTGCCCACCACAATGTGCACACCTCGTTTTAATCTTTTTAATTGTGGTTCAATGGATTGCCCACCATAAATAGGTACAATCTCTAAATTTTTATTGCCTTTTAAGGAATCAATTTCCTCGGCTACCTGAATGGCTAATTCTCTGGTAGGCACCAATATCAAAGCCTGAACGGGTTTTAATTCAGGTTCGATCATTTCGATCAAGGGCAGGCCAAAGGCTGCGGTTTTTCCAGTACCAGTTTGTGCCTGTGCAATAATATTAGAATCATCTTCCAACATTAAAGGAATGGTTAATGATTGAATGTCTGTCGGTGTTTCAAAGCCTTTTTGATCAATCGCTTCTAACAGGTGGGGCGACAATCCGAAATCATTAAAAGTCTTAGTTTGTTCCATAACTCTCTTTCTTTAAATTTGTAAAAATCCAATTGATCCAATGATTTTTCCATTGGAAAACTAAGTTGAAAAGCTCAACTGTTTTATTCAACGGTGAATTTTTAATCCTTGGGGTCGTTGGCTAATCAAAGCCAATAGGCAGGAATCCTTACCTCGACTGGTACAGGATTTTTAAAATGCACTGAAGAACCTTCGTTTAAGTGACCGCTAATATAGTTTATTTTGATTACATTACCAAATATTTTATTTTTCTGAAATCTTAACCCATCTTGAACAGGAAAGTGCGTTAAGTCCTTAAAAAACAACATG
>JAGHBR010000212.1 GCA_021160885.1 Caldisericaceae bacterium | reverse complement strand
TTCTGATACAAAGCTCAACAACTATTCCAACATACAACCAAAATACTCTTAACCCTTATACCTTTATACCCTTAACCCTTAACTTCTTAACTCCATTTAACCATTAACCGACACTATTACTCCTGCCATTCCGGTTGCAGGATGCTGCCCATGAACAGAATGGTATTGGTGGATGTTTCGCTAATGACAAAAATAAACGGCTGATTAAAAATAATAGTCGGTACCGTTGGGCCAACGGAAGTCGCACCAATTTCAACAACGGTGACAGCCGCCGCTTCCGTTCCTTTTTCACTAACTTCAACAAACGTCTGGTGGATGACGCGGTTAATGAATAACCTCTCGGTTTCTGAGATGCGTGAGAAATCAGCTCTATTTTCGTTAAAGGCAATGCCCATGCCGAGCGCGCTTAAAACCTGATTAAGATTGCTTTTGAAATCAAAGCGGAACTTAGGCAAGCCGACCACACATTCCCGCTGTTTGAAATTTTCCTGAATGCGTTGCCACTCAGCCAGATTGAATGATTGTTGGTAACTCTCGAACTCAGTACGGCTGGGCATGATAACCGTCATGGCAAAATTACCCTGGCCGTATGGCAGTTGAACGGCCTGCAAATCTTCTTCGATTAAAATCGGGATTTTGCATTGGACACGCATCATTTGACATTGCACTAATTGGCCGTTTAAAAGCGAAAAATCCTCTTGGCGAACTTTTTTTTGCGGGAATTGGTAGGTCCACAATCCATTGAAATAGAGGGCATTAATCAAATACATCACGGCTTCCGAAGGAATTTGCTCAAGTACTTTTTTAATTTTCTGGTTGGTGGCCCTAGCAATCCAGTTGTTAATGGTTAGCACGGCCTGCGGATCGGCAAAGTTTAACGTTTGTACTTCGGCATGGAAATAGGTTTGATTGATTTTTAAAAAGTCCGGCAAAAAATCGATGCCCTGCCTGCACCAGATGGAATTGGCAATTTTAAAAATGACTTTCGGATCTAAATCCTGCAAACTGTTGTAAAGGTAATGGTAGGTATCATTGATTTGCTGCGCATCCATGCCTGTAAAGCCCAGCGTTTTTTGCATGGCCGTGTAAGTTTCGCCATCAGCACCGTTTAATGTCATGCCCAGAGCCATGGAAACGCTGAAAGGAGAAATAAAAACATTTTTGCCGGCATTAAGTTGGTTAACCTGGGTAAACAGATCAAATGAAAAATCATTGTTGGCCTGGATAACGTTTTTTTGCAAATGCGTTACCGGTAAGGTCTGATATTTTGACGGTGTGGCAGACAGCGGATTATGATCCCGGCTGCAGGCAAGGACGAAGTGCATGGCCAGGATCAGGAAAATCAGTTTTAGCAAAGTTTGTTTCATGGTTTCTTTTCCTCCCAAATGATTTTACTCGAAGGTGCCTCAGAAGTTGATTTAAGATTACTTTTACTTCCCAATCTGCCTCCCCTTAATGATAAGGTGGGCAAAGGGGGAATTTCATTTTACAATTCTACACTAGATCACAATAAATTTCATTTCTGCGTAACTTTTGTGACAGCCCTGCCAAGGATTTCGGTTCATCTACTATTCTTGCGGCGGATTGAGTACTTTGCCCATGAATAGAATGGCCTGGCTGTCTTTTTCGTAAATAAAAAAGACAAAGGGCCGGTCACAAATCATTTCAAAAAAGTCTGCCGCTGTACGTTCAAAACCGATCAGCGTAACCGCAGCTGCTTCCGTTCCCTGTTCATTGATTTCGACAAAGGTTTTATGTTTGACTATTGAAATGAAAATACCACCATCAGCCGTGATTTTAGTAAAATCCGCTTTGGCCGGGCTGAAAGCGTCGGGCATGCCCATCTCTTTTAACAGGTCGTTCAAGATCATTGAAAATTTCATTTTGAATTTTGGCAAACCAACGGTGCCGCTATCTGTTTGGCAGGACTGCAAATAAGCTTGCCAGGTACTGAAATCCATGGAAGCAATTAACTGGTTCGGATCGGTTCCGGAGTGTGGCAGCATGATGGCCATGTTGAAATTGCCTTTTCCATAAGGCAGCACAACCATCTCGAAACGATCCGTGAGCAGGTGGGGCAGCCGCCTGCTCATGAACATCATCTTTACAATACGCGGTGTGGTGGAATTAAACGTCCAGTCTCTGGTTTCATTGGGATCAAAAGCGTACTGCCAGGTTCCTTTGAAGTACAGGGCGTTTAGCAAATAAAGTACTGCATCTCGTGAAATGTAATCTAAAATTTTTTCGATCTTATCATGAGTTTTCTGCTTGACCCAATTATTAATGGCGGTTACGGTGGCTGGATCGGAAAAATCAGCCTTGTAAACTTCGGCGTTAAAATACTGCCGGTTGACTTCTAAAAATGATGGCAGAACATTGAAGGCCTTGTGGTACCAGATTGAGTTGGCAATTTCCAGAATGACCTGCTCATCCAGATTTTGTAAACTCGAGAAATAGCTCTGGTAGGTTTGATTGATTGCAGCCAAATCGTAGTTCTCAAAGCCAAGAACCGATTTAATCTGGTCAAAGGTATTTCCGGCTGCACCATTGAGGGCCATTCCCAGCGCCATGGAAACACTGAAGGGGGAAATGAAGACATTGGAATCCTTTTTTGCCTGGTTAATCTTTTGAAATAAAGTAAAGCTGAACTGGTTGTTAATGCTGACAAATTCGCTGGTGTTAATGGGGCTCTGGGCTGGCTTTTGCTGAGGAGCCAGCGGTTGTTTGCTGGTTCGGCATCCAATAAAAAATAACATCAAGAAAAAAATAATCAGGAAAGCACTTTTGCTTTTCATGGCTCTTCCTCTTTTAAATTTTTGAATTTAACGATAATTTTTGTGTTTTATTCGTCTTGTTCCAAATTAATTTTTGATTTCAATTAAGTATTTTCTCTTAATTTCCTCTGCCTATCGCAATTGGGCTTGCTTGGCATTTTTGAACATCAAGACAACCAGGTATTTTTTTAACTGTATTTCAGGCTAATATGTTCATTGCTAAAAAATCTCCTTGCCCCATGGGTGGAAACAGGTTGGAATAGGGAGATTTGTCACCGAAATACACCGAAAACAACCGAACACTTTAAAAGTTTTGAATTTTGAATGTTGAATGTTGAATGAGCTTGCACCAAAGCTGGTCATTCCCACATTCAACCAAAATCCCCTTAACCCTTACACCTTTATACCCTTAATTTTTTAATTCCATTTAATCATTTACCAATTTGTTGAAATTTGCCACCGAAATTCACCGAACACTTTGAAAGTTTTGAATGTTGAATGTTGAATGTTGAATGAACTTGTACCAACGCTGACCATTCAACCATTAAAGTAGAGTACTCTTAACCCTTATACCCTTAACTTTTTAATTCCATTTAACTTTATTTAAAACCTGACGCTTAAACTGAGCCACCACTGACTGATGGTCAAATCAGCATCAAGGAAATCAGGATTGACCAGGTAGCGGATGGTAACATCTTTTAGTAAGAAAACTTCAAAGCCCAGAGCCAGATCGGTCATGTCTTTGGTGTAATGGCGACCTGCGCCATCGTCGTAACGTTCAATAAAATTTTGCTTAAGTTCTTCCTGCCCGTCATGTAAATCATACCGCTCTTTGTACCAGGCATCTGTATTTTCGTCCGTTTCCCAGGCATTCCAGAGTTTGTTAATAATGGTAAAAAAGGCCAGGTTATTGTTTATTTTATACCACCAGTAAATCGGCATCTGGATGCTTTGTCGATTGTAACGGTACGTCCAGTAAAGCGTCTTGTCCTCACGACGAAGCAAGGTGTTCTGGTAAACAAAGTGCCCGTTCTGGTCATCGCCCTCATTGTAATAGGAGGAGTAAGCCTCGTAAAAAAGCGGTTCGCTTATTTTTTTACGGCCATCCAGATAGGAGTAGTAAAGGCCAAAATGCATGCGCGTTTTGGACGACTGTTCCATGAAAACAGTAATCATGGCTTCCCAGAAATGTTCCTTTAAATCGCCACGACTGCTGCGCCTGTCGGTCAATGTAGAATGATTTTGATGAAGATTGTATTCCAGGCCATTCCGGAAATTGTATTCAGCCCGGGCCAGGTTACGTGTGCTGGCCCGATTGGTAATATCATTTTTCAGGTAACTGTAATTCAAAAAGCCAAACAGTTTGTTCTGCTGAT
>JAGHBR010000231.1 GCA_021160885.1 Caldisericaceae bacterium | reverse complement strand
TCTCCAGAAATATCAGGTCAAATGTAAATGAAAATAATAAAAAGTTTTAGTTATCGCTTTGCTGAAGAAATTCTCGACTCTGCTTTCAACCAATTAAAAAACGAAATAATTTCAGCTATTTCAGATTCGGACTGGATTTTTATTGATCCCCCTAAAACAAGAATAAGAAAAGATAAAATTGTAGCACAATTAGATATAAACCAGAGAGAAACAAATAAATCCATTGAATTGCAATTCCAAAAATTAGGCTGGACATGTCAACCTAAAATTATTTCCAATTCAAGTTCAAATTTAGTTGCTGATTTTAAAAAGACAAAGTACAGGTTGAAGCCCAATTTGGGAATATGGCACGTTGGTACACCGATATTTTTAAATTTCTTTTATCTTATTCAGCTGATGATATTGAAATTGGCGTCCTTATTGTACCGGTTTTAGATACGGCAAAACGAATTGATGAAAATGTAGTCAATTTTGAAAGAATTATCAGAGAACTACCGCATGCAAAAATGGGGATTACATTACCTATCTGGATCATCGGAGTAGGTGTCTAACTTCAGTAACTTCATTTAACCGATCTTTTTAAACTTCAAAAAAAATTATTTTTTCCCCTCCGGGAACATTGTACCATAGTACAAAGCGTTACATGAACAAAGAACAATTGAATTAATCAAATTTTGAAGGAGTAGGTCATGGATCAGAATAAAAGTTTAAAGGCTGCCATCGTAACGGCTGTACTGGCTTCTGTCTGCTGTGCAGTCCCGCTTGTTCTGGTAGCGCTGGGCATTAGTGGTGCCTGGATCGGCAATTTAACGGCGCTGGAACCATACCGGCCTTTTTTCATGTTAATCACGGCTCTATTTTTAGGCTATGCTTTTTACAAAATTTATCGTAAACCAAAAGCGGAAGCCTGCGAACCAGGCGGTTACTGTGCGCATCCCAGGTCAGATAAAATTCACTCTGGATTGTGACCGTGCTTGTTGTTATCCTCTTCTCGATCCCCTTCTGGCTAAAGATATCAGTCAACGTACTAAAGACAAAAGTATTATTGACAAAACCGGGCAAACCATTAATTTGAAAACCGTTGTGCTCAGTGTGCCGGGCATGCATTGTGCATCCTGTCCTTTAACCGTACGCACCAGCCTGAAAAAAATTAAAGACGTCAGCAAAGCAGAAGTTCTTTACGAGCAACGGTTAGCCATCGTTAAATTTGATCCATCCCAAACCATAGTGAAAGAGTTGATGTCGGCAACAACCAATGCAGGTTGCCCTTCAACCATCATAAAAAATGATCAAACAAAGTGAGGTAAAAATGGCCATTAAAATAGTAAAACTGAAAATTTCAGGAATGACCTGTGACCACTGTGCCAGATCCATTGAAAAACAGCTAAATAAATCTGGCGTAATAAAGAAAGAGGTTTCATATCCAAACAATTCAGGTATTGTAATCTTTGATGAGCAAAAAATAAATCTTGAAACCATCATTGAAAACATTAATAACACCGGGCATTACAAAGTAATTAACTACAAAGAAACACCTTCAAATGATAACTCAGATGGCAAACACTTGATTATTATTGGCGGTGGTTCGGCCGCCTTTGCTGCTACGCTGCAAGCTGCTGAACTGGGAGCCCGGGTTACCATGATAAACGATGGACTACCTATCGGTGGGACCTGCGTAAATGTGGGCTGTGTGCCTTCTAAAATATTATTACGTGCGGCACATGAGCTGCATCAGGCGCGAACCAGTCATTTTGCTGGCATCACAAAATCAGCCAGGTTAACCAATCTTAAACAATTAATTACTCAAAAAAAAAGAGATGGTGCAACAATTACAAAAGGAAAAGTACATTGCTGTTGTTAAGGATTTGCCAGATTTTAAGTTAATCGAGGGCTGGGCTAAAATTATTTCTAAAAATCAAGTGGAAGTAAACGGCCAAGTAATTAAGGGAGACGCCCTCTTAGTAGCCACCGGCGCTTCTCCTGCCATTCCGCCCATCCCGGGATTGGACAAAGTTCCCTATTTAACAAATGAAAATCTTTATGATCTGAAAACTTTACCCGGGCACCTGATCATTTTAGGAGGCAACTACATTGGACTGGAAGCCGCCCAAATGTTTGCCCGCTTTGGTAGCCGAGTAACGGTTCTGGAATTGCTGCCACAAATATTAGCCACAGAAAGCAGGGATATCGCACAAGAGATCGAAACACATCTGAAAAACGAAGGCATTGAAATTTTAACCAATGTTAAGACTAATTTCGTAAATTCAACCAATGGCACAATTTCGTTGCAAGTGGTTCTCGATGGCCAAGAACAGAAATTCACAGGCAGTCATCTGTTACTGGCTACGGGACGCCATGGCAACACAAAGAATCTGTTTGCCTCTGAGCTTAATGTTGAAATTACTGAAAATGGCTTTTTAAAAGTTGATGATCATTTACAAACCAATGTAGCAAGAATTTTTGCTGCCGGTGATGTAACAGGAAAGTACATGTTTGTTTACACCGCAGCTCTGGAAGGTAAAATCGCCGCTTTAAATGCCCTTTCCGAGCAAAAACAAACCATTGATTACAGCCTTGTTCCCTGGGTAATGTTCACTGATCCGCAGGTTGCCGGTGTGGGGCTAGATGAAATGCAGGCCAGAGCGCAGGGATATGATTCAGAAAGCGCCGTGTTACCCATTGCACATGTTCCTCGATACATTGTGGCTCGCGAATCACGAGGCTTCATTAAATTAATTCGTGAACGAAGTACCGATCGGCTTTTAGGAGCCCGGATTGTTGCGCCTGAGGGAGCTGAATTATTGATTGAAATTGCTGTGGGGATGAAATTTGGTATCACCATTTCTCAATTGCGCGACATGCTTCACCCTTATTTAACAGCTGCAGAAGGTTTAAAATTAGCGGCAATTACTTTTACCAAAAATGTGGATCAATTAAGTTGTTGTGCGACCTGAAGAAGTCGGATTGTACCATTCAATAAATTGTTGCTTCAATTTGGGCTCATTGATTACGTTTTTAAATATTGCAAAAAGTTTGGGATCCCACAAGCCCTGTTTTGTTTCTTTTTCACATATTTCAAGCGCTTCATCCACACTCAGCGCTCTTCGGTAAGGACGTTTGGTGGTAAGCGAATCAAAACAATCAACCATGCCGATAATTCTTGCTAAAAGGGGAATTTCTTCTCCCTTTAATCCTTCGGGATATCCACTCCCGTTATAGCGTTCATGATGATAGAGGATGAGGGGGAGAACCGGCTTCAACGTTTTTAAAGGAGAACAAATTTGAACTCCAATTTTGGGATGTTCTTTAATGACTTCAAATTCTTCAGGCGTCAATTTTCCAGGTTTAAGTAAGATTGAATCCCGAATGGCAATTTTACCAATGTCGTGTAATATTCCTCCTCGTTTTAAAACTTTCAGGTCAGCTGGCGGCAAGTTCAAGTACTCCCCTATAGCCACAGCCAAATCCGCCAGTCTATTGCAATGCCCTTCGGTGTATTTGTCTTTTGCTTCGACCGTTTTAGCCAGGCTAAAAATAACCTGTTCGGCGTTCTCCAGCTCATCCAGAGATTCTTTCATTCGCAGCAGATTTTTGATGCGCGCCTTAAGTTCAAAAATATTAAAAGGCCTGGAGATGAAGTCATCGACTCCGGCTTCCAAACCTTTTACACGATCCTGCATACTGTCAAGCGCGGTGATCATAATAACCGGCGTCAGTTGTGTCTCGGGATTATTCTTAATTTCGCGGGCCACCTGAAATCCATCCATAACCGGCATTAAGGCATCTAACAAAACGAGATCTGGATTTACCTTTTTAAAGATTTCCAGAGCTTCTTTGCCATTGGTCGCGCTGAAAAGAGAATATTCTCCATCACCCAGAATATCTTTGATGGTATCTATATTATCAGGTTGATCGTCAACAATCAGAATTTTTGAAATTTCTTCAGCCATTTTCTTGTATTAATCTTTGTTTTTCACAACAAAGATTATCGTCACTTTCAGATCAACCTTAATTATTTGATCAAAGATATTCCGTTTTTTTAATCTTCAATATAGAATGTGTTCCCAGAATTGAATAAGG
>JAGHBR010000454.1 GCA_021160885.1 Caldisericaceae bacterium | reverse complement strand
CTCTGGTAGTAAGAGATACACAATCTGTGCCTGAATTTTTCGAAGTGCGCGGCGAAATCTACATGTCAAAAGAGGCTTTTAGAAGATTAAATGCCGAGCGGGAAGAGCAGGGCGAACCGTTGTTTGCCAACCCCAGAAATGCCGCCGCAGGTTCTTTAAAATTGCAGGACCCACGAATTGTGGCAAAACGCGGTCTGAGTATGTTTGCTTACTACCTTGATGCAGATGAAGCGGGTTTTGTGAAGCCCTACCATTATGAAAATTTAAAACTGCTGCAATCTCTGGGCTTTCCTGTCAATCCACATTTTCGCCTTTGCCAATCTCTGGAGGAGGTGTTTGATTTTGTCAATGAATGGGAAGCCAAACGTGACAGTTTGCCTTACGAAATTGATGGCGTGGTGGTAAAAGTAAACAACTTGGAACAGCAGACGCGTTTGGGCGCCACGGCAAAGAATCCGCGCTGGGCCATTTCCTTTAAATTCAAAGCGGAAAGAGCCGAAACACTGCTGGAAAAAATTACCTGGCAGGTGGGCCGCACCGGCATTGTAACGCCAGTAGCCGAACTACAACCCGTTCAGCTTGCTGGCACCACGGTTTCGCGGGCTACTTTGCACAATGTAGATGAAATTAAACGAAAAGATATTCGTGAACGGGATTACGTTTTCATCGAAAAAGGCGGAGACATTATTCCCAAAGTAGTAGGCGTAAATCTTTCCAAAAGACCCAAAGATTCCAAACCGGTAGAAATTCCCAAAACATGCCCGGTGTGTGGCACCGAACTGGTCCAGTTCGAAGGTGAGGTGGCCATTCGTTGTCCCAATATTTCCTGTCCGGCACAGATTAAACGCAGTATTGAGCACTTTGCCAGTCGCGGGGCCATGGACATCGAAGGCCTGGGCACGGCGTTGGTCGAAATGTTGGTGGACCGGGGCATGGTAAAAGATATTGCCGATATTTACCAGTTGCGCAAGGAGGAGGTGGCCGGCCTTGAACGCATGGGGGACAAGAGCGCACAAAATTTAATGGAGGCGATTGAAAAAAGTAAGAATCAGCCGCTGGACCGCCTGATTTTCGCCCTGGGCATCCCGTACATTGGAGCAAACGCGGCTAAAATTTTAGCCAGGCATTTTAAATCCTTAGAAGCCTTACAAAAAGTCAGCAAAGAAGAATTAGAACAAATTGAGGGCATCGGCGAAAAAATGGCCGAAAGTATTGTACGCTATTTCAATAACGAACAAAATCAAAAGATTTTAAAACGTTTAATCGAAGCCGGCGTAAAAACCAGATTAGAGGAAAGCGAAGAACAGCAAAATCAGGCGCTGCAGGGACTAACCTTTGTGCTTACCGGAACCTTGCCGCATTTAAAAAGAGAAGAGGCAAAAGCGCTGATTGAAAAATACGGTGGCAAAGTCAGTTCCTCGGTTTCCAGAAAAACCAGTTACGTGCTGGCTGGAGAAGAGCCAGGCTCAAAGCTGCAAAAAGCCAAAGAGCTAGGCGTTCCCATAATTGACGAAGCGACTTTTCTGCAGATGATCGGGGAGTAAAGACAATTTTGAATGATTTTGGAAAATTCAAACAAAGAACATATTATTGAAAATCATTAGAAATATTTGAATATTCGGTATGTTTGGCTAAATTGAAATCATAGTTCCTTACGCAACCGCGCCACCGGGATCTGCAATTGTTCACGATATTTGGCAACGGTACGACGCGCGATGGGGAAACCTTCTTTTTTCAAAATTTCAGCAATTTTTTCATCGCTTAAGGGTTTGTGCTTGTCTTCTGCGTCAATAATTTCTTTAATGCGTTGTTTGATGCGCCGCGTGGAAATTTCTTCCCCGTCTTCGGTTTCGATTTTTTCATTAAAAAAATATTTTAATTCGAATACGCCGTAATCGGTTTGCACGTATTTTCCATTGGCCACACGGCTGACTGTCGAAATGTCCATGTCGATCATTTCAGCGATTTCACGCATGGTCAGTGGCTTGATGTACTCCGGGCCTTTTTCGAAAAATTCACGTTGTTTTTCAACAATGGCTTCCATGACTTTAAGCATGGTAATTTTACGCTGCCAGATGGAGGTAATAAACCAGCGGGCCGATTCAACCTTTTTACGAATGTACTTGCGTGTTTCCTTGTCGTACTTTTTTCTTTCGCTCAGCATTTTTTTGTAAAGATTACTGATGCGTAAGGGAGGAATGTTCCAGTCGTTTAAAGTAACGACCAGTTTGTCATCAACTTTTTCTACAATAAAGTCTGGCACAATATAATTACTGCGTGTGTCAAAGTCGCCTTCGCCAGGTTTTGGATTGAGTCTCAAGATTAGATCAAGGTTTTTCTGCAGTTCTTCTTTGCTGATGTTCAGCGCTTCCATTATTTTTTCATAGTGTTTATTTTTGAAATCATCAAAGTGATCTCTTAGAATTTTGTAGGCAATGGTGTCCTGTTTGCCCTGTTCTTCCAATTGTACCATTAAACATTCTCGTAAATTTCGGCTGCCCACGCCGGTAGGATCTAAAAATTGGATCTTACGCAAAACCTTTTCTACAGTTTTTACATCGGTTTCGAACATACTTGCTACGGTTTCCAAATTAAGGTTTGAGTCGAGGTAACCGTCGTCCCGAATATTCCAGATTAAATATTCGCCAATGGCCAGTTCGCGATTGTCCAGATCAAACATGTGGATTTGTTCCAAAAGATGTTCAGGAAGCGACGGTTTGTGAATTTCAGGCCGTTCGAACTCCTCTTCGTTTTTGTCTTTTGGAATACGGATTTCAAACGACTCCTCGTCATTCAGAAAATTTTCCAGATCGGCGTCTTGCTGCGCTTCTTTCAGCTCTTCGGTGTCATATTCTTCATTGTTTTTGGGCTGGTCAAGCAATTCAAGTTCTTTGGAGATTTCTTCCATTTCGCCGTTGTCAGGTTCCTCTACCATTTCCTCATCTTCTTCAAGATCTTCCTGTTCTTCTCCTTCTTCCAGAACCGGGTTCTGTTCTAACTCGCTTTTAATGCGTTGCTCCAGGCTTAAAAGCGGTAATTGCAGTAAGGTAGAAAGCAGAATCTGTTGCGGCGTTAACCGCTGTTCCATACTCAGTTTCAAGTTCTGAGAGAGATTAATCATCAAGCGCTTCCTGTTTTATTAAATTTGGCACGATTCATGTAACAAAGTTAGGCAAATCGTTGGAGAGTGTCAAGATGTTTTGCAGAAGTTTACCCGAATTTAAAAGAAAAATCAATTGATGTCTGACTTACGATTAGGTTTCTCCAAAACATCGTTTTTCTGTTAGATATCTGGAATTAGACGTGTTAGAACAGACGCATTATTTGAAAACTTTGAAAGAATCAGGTATTCTCCAAACCTGTCAATTTAGGGATTCCTGCCTTCGCAAGAATGACATGCCTGCGCGGGAAGGACATTTTTAAATATTTTTTCAAAGGTTTCTCTTTATGAGTTTAAAATTGTTCTTCAGTAATTTTTTTCTGTTGAGTTGTGCAAGACGAAGAATGGTTTTTATTTCCAGACTGGATTTGCATAACAGTAAAGACATCCAAAGTAGCAAGGTTGGCGGCGGTAATCACCAATGTCAATCGATTTGGTGCAGACGCACTCAGGACGGGTGGGCGTTTTGGCTTCTGAAACCTTGTTGGAAGAAAGCTGGTTGAGTAGATGTCCATCAATACAGGCTGCTTTGTGAATATTGTGATTCTTTAACAAAAAATCTGTGCAGCAGGCTTTAATCTCTAAGTGGTAATATTGCGCAATATCCAGTAATTTGCTGACCGTTTTCAGTACAAAATCATCCTGTTGTTCGATTAAAGTGAGTTGAGGAAATTTGTTTTTTAAGCGTTTTTCAAATTTAGCATAGGGATGGGCCACGCTAATGGTACAACTTTTAATGCCAAAGCCGGTAATAGTTTTTGCCAAAAATTCAAATTCTTTCTCTGAAAAATTGGTGTTTAGGTTTGATCCTTGCCGCCAGAATACGAGCGGGTCGTAGCGCCAGATGATTCTTTGGGCTCCATAAATATTTACCAGTTGTTCCAATTGGTTTAGTTGCCGGGCAATGGGCATTGGGCTTTTTTCTAAGATGGAAGGCGAGACAATGGTGAAATGAAAAAATAATTGATAGGCTTCAAAAGATTGACGTTTTTTCAGGAAATGGCCATAATTTCGCGACCAGAAGACAATCCATTCCACTTGGTCTGGCGTGAGTGACACGCGTTTTGTGTTTTGCGGGTAAAAGGGATTACGGACTTCGACAACCCCCTGATTAATTCTGTCAATAAACCAATCCAGATAAAAGGCCGGAATATCTGTCCGCCTTGAAGCAGAGATGACTGTTTTCATAATAATTGAATATAAACTTTCGTGCCCAAACTGTCAAAGCCATTCAACTAAAAATCTTTAAATCTAATTCAAAATTCAACACTCAAAATTCAAAATTTCTGTTCGAAAAATTCATTTTTTTCGAACAAACTAATCGAACCGCGAATGCAATTAAACAAACTAAAGGACTTTAAAGTCCTATTTCATTCAACATTCAACATTCAAAATTCAAAATTTATTTAAAGTGTTTTCTTCAACTTCTGAGCAAAAAACTCGTTCTCTTCCGGCCAGCCGATGGAAACGCGAATGCAATTGGGCAAGCCAAAGGATTTTAACGGCCGGACAATCACGCCTTCTTTCAAAAGTTTGTTAAACAAATCGTTAACCCGCTTTTCGGAATCTAAAACAATGGTCACAAAGTTGGTGTACGATTTTAAATATTGAATGCCCATTTCTTCAAACAATTCGTACAAAAATTGTTTGCCGATGCGGTTAATGTGTAGGGTCTGCTCCAGAAAATCGGCATCCTCCATGGCTGCCACCGCGGCTACCTGGGCCAGAGTACTTGGTTCAAAGGTAAGTTTGACTTTCATTAGATTGGCAATGAAATTTTCGTGAGCAAATCCATACCCAATACGCACTCCGGCCAGACCAAAAGCTTTGGAAAAGGTGCGCAGTGTAATCACGTTGTCCAGCCGGTATTGCATGGAATCGGGGTAAATCGGTTCGTCATGGGCAAACTCAAAGTAAGCTTCATCCAAAATAACCAGCACTCTGGGCGGCACCTGTTTGATGAATTTTAAAAATTCACTGACTGTAAAAATAGTTCCGGTCGGATTGTTTGGATTGGCCAGATAGATGATTTTCGTTTTCTCATTAATGTGTTCAAGCATGGCTTCCAGATCGATACGGTAATCTTTGAGAGGCGTGCGAATCAATTTGATGCCGCGCGATTGCGCTTGCACGTCAAAGGTCACGAACGAACCGTGCGAGGTAATCGCTTCTTCGTCATCAAGCAAAAAGGTGCGCATGATGGTGGCAATAATGCCTTCGGAGCCGTTGCCGGTAAAGACGTTTTCGATTTTTACATCGTAGCGCTTGGCAAGGGCTTTACGCAGTTCATAGGCATCCGGGCTGGGATAACGGTTGATGGTGTTCAGAGCTTCTTGCATGGCTTTTAAGGCTAAGGGCGAAACGCCAATGGGATTTTCATTAGAAGCTAATTTTACAATTTTGTTTAAACCTAATTCGCGCTTTAATTCTTCAATGGACTTTCCCGGTTGATATGGCTTTAATTCCTGAATGTGTTTCGGTACTAAGGGCATTGTTTCATCCTTTCCCGTTTCTGATCTTTGTGCCAAAGTTAACAAATTTTTACATTTAAAAAAATCAAATCGCCAAGAGCAATGATGAATTTAGAAAACTCTAACCTTTTAAACTGCCGATTTCCTGTTCCACTGTTTCCAGAATTTCTCCCGATTTGACCAGGGCTTTCATTTTTGTATGGTCCGGGTACAGGGGACGATCTTCATCCAGATAGGGGATGTATTTACGAATCACCTTTTTAGCGGTTTGCACGCCCTGGCCAAAATGGTGCTGTCGAAAGTCGAGTGCCTGAGCGGCAGCCATAAATTCAATGCCCAGCACACCATACGCATCGTCTAAGATTTGCCCGTTTTTGATGGCTGTGTTCATGCCCATAGAAACGAAATCTTCCTGATCGGCAGCAGCCGGAATGGATTGAATAGAGGCGGGCATGGAAAGGATGCGTTGTTCAACAATCAGATGATCTGCCGTGTACTGGGTGAGCATCAGGCCGGAGAACATGCCGGCGCCTTTGGTTAAAAACGGTGGCAGGCCGGCACTGAGCGCCGGATTGTTCAGGCGATTCATGCGCCGTTCGGACATCACGCTAACCATGGTAATGGCCGCGCCCGCCATGTCCATGGGCAGAGAAACAGGTGTTCCCTGAAAATTAGCTCCAGTCAGGGTCAGTTCATCTTCCACAAAAAACACTGGATTGTCGCCCACGCCGTTCAGTTCTATTTCCACCTGACTCCAGGCATAATCAATGGCATCATGGGCAGCGCCGATCACCTGGGGCGTAGAACGCATTGAGTAGGCATCCTGCACGCGTTGTTTAATCTTCCCGTTGTACAGGTCGCTGCCCTGTAAACACTTTCTGATGGCTTTAGCGCTGCGCATGGCGCCTTTGAATCCGCGGGCCAGGTGCAGGCGTTCATCGTACGGTTTGAGGTTGGCTAACAACGCTTCCAGCGACATGGCCGCGGCAATTTCTGCCTGACGTAGCCAGCGTTCCATATCGTAAAGCTGTAAGGCGCTCATGGCGGTTAAGAGGTTCGAACCGTTAATAGTTGCCAGGCCATCACGCGCTTTTAAGCCGGGGATTTTAATCCCTGCTTTTTCCATAGCCTCTTTACCCGGCAGGCGTTGTCCCTGGTAAAAAGCCTCGCCTTCTCCTAATAATAGTAAAGCGATTTGTGACATGGGAGCCAAATCACCGCTGGCGCCAACCGAACCTTTTTGACAAACTACCGGTGTAACACCTTTGTTTAACATTTCCACCAAAGTGAGTGTAATCTCCGGTCTAACACCGGAGCGTCCTTTGGCGTGTACATTAATGCGGCTGGCCATGGCGGCCCGCACATATTCAATGGGCGCCGGCTCCCCAATGCCAGCCGCATGATTGTAAATTAAATATTGCTGAAATTTTTCAACCTGCTCATCACTTAAAATAACTTCTGAAAACTCACCGATACCTGTGTTGATGCCATACATTACTTCGCGAGCGGCGATTTTCTTTTCCAACATGCGACGGCAGGCCTTGATGCGTTCTAAAGCCTCTGGTGCTAATTCAACCTTCTCATTGAAACGAGCAATACGAACTAATTTTTCAATCGTTAAAGAATTGCCATCTAAGATAATCGCCATGGTCTTTCCTTTCCATTGAGATTTACCGGAGTTTAGCGAAAAGAAATTACAAAGAATATTATTGGCAATCCACCGTTTTATTGATTTTTAGATGAAATCAGAAGTGGTCAGAAAATCATTTTGAAAAAATATTCAAGAGGGCGGTGAAGGCAAAATCTTAAATCCTTAATTAACTAATTGTTTAGAACGGTTTCAATGGATTGATCTAATTTTTATTCGTTATTTGGGAAAAAATTTTTTTAGAACAGAAGATATTATTTAGCGCCGATTTCCAATAGTTTGGATTAGTAACGAGTAAAAACGCTGATTTTAAATAACAGTGATGCCTTTTTGCCATGGACGAATTAACAGGTTTAGAATAGAAAATGTTAAAACAGACCGGCCCACTTACAGAATCCTGGTCAGCAGGACACGCAGGTGAACCAGCCAGTCTGCCAGCTTCTAATCAGCTAATTTCAAATCTCCACCTCTCACTCTTTCATTTTTAATCGGAAGCCTTTAAAAAAATCAGAGATTTTCCAATGCTGTCATGCCGTACTTGAAGGGGAATCTAATGCAATGAAAGCTTTGAAATACTAATTTTTATTAAAAAACTCATCCCCTCTTTACTCCTCTCTTTATTAAAGAGAGGAGGATTTAATGAGTTGAAAATACGTAAGATAGACTTAGTAAAGG
>JAGHBR010000103.1 GCA_021160885.1 Caldisericaceae bacterium | reverse complement strand
TCCGAATAGCGCTCAATAATCAATCCCAACAACTGAGAGGCTTTCGACAAATCTTTTAATTTTTCCTGATTCAGAACAGCAGCCCGATAGGTGGCTACAGAAGCCCGACTGTCTTTGGGATAAAGCACACGCAATGATTCGTACGCTTTTACCGCATCGGCATAATCGCCCAACTTTTCGGAACAGTCCGCCACGAAAAACCAGGCTTCGGCAGCAAACGGACTTTTAGGAAACTCCAGGGCCAGTGCCTGAAATTCCGCTCTGGCCTTCTCAAATTCATTGATTTTGTAAAGCGATAAACCCGCGTAGTAACGGGCATCATCGGCTTTTTCACTTTGCGGGTAGGTATTGTAAAATTTGACGAACTGCTGAGCAGCTAAATCGTAAAACGCTTGCTCGTAAAGTTTTAAAGGATAGGAAAAATCATCGCTTTCCCGATTTTGTGCAAATAAAATTTGAAATCCAGCAAAAACAATCAATAACAGTCCAAAAATCTTTTTCATATATCGATACTCATTTTTATTCTTCTAAAGGAGAAAGATTGGCAAACTTCTTAATCAACTTCTTAGTGATATCGTCTCTAAAAAAATGAACAGTGATTTTCATTTTCTCACCACTACCTTCTAATTGTAAAATTTGTCCCTTACCAAACGTTTCATGGTAAACTTTTTGACCTACAAAAAATTCATCGCCACGGTCCTGATTGTCATCGTTGTTATGGAAATAAGCTTCCAATTTTTTCTCGCGGGCGGTGCGTCGTTTTTTAACCGCGCCGGTAGATCTGCTGCCCCGTTTTTTACTTCGATATTCAATCAGTTCGCCCGGAATTTCATCTAAAAACACCGAAGGTGTGTTAAATGTTCCGGAATTGTAACGTCGACGCCTGTTGGCATAAGTCAAATAAAGACTTTCCATGGCCCGCGTCATACCCACATAAAACAAGCGGCGTTCTTCTTCTAATTCCTCCAAATCAGCTGAAGAACGCTGTAAAGGCATCAGTCCCATTTCCAGGCCGGTAATGCAAACCACCGGAAATTCCAGGCCTTTGGCCGAATGCAGGGTCATTAAGGTTACCGCATTGGAACTCTCGTTCCAGGTGTCAATATCCGTCAACAGGCTCACTTCCTCAAGAAAAGCAGCCAGATCCGATTCACGATTCTCTTTTTGCCGCTCATGGGCAAACTGATCCATGGTTGTAAATAATTCTTTAATATTTTCGATGCGGCTTTCACTTTCGTACTGGTCGTATTCAGTCTGGTAATGATGCATAATACCTGCTTCCGAAACCAGAGTTGAAGCCAGCTCAACCGCGTTAAGTTCATCTTTTAAAGCCATGAATTTGACCATCATTTCATGGAATTGCTTCACGCGGTTGCCCATGGTCGCCGAAATATTAGCCACTTCATCCACTCGTCCCAGCGCATCAAACAATGTAATATGTTCGATTTCGGCAAAGCGTTCAATTTTATTGACGGTGGTTTCACCAATCCCGCGTAACGGAAAGTTGATAATTCGGCGTAACGAAACGCTATCCGCAGGATTTACCAGCACTTTTAAATAGGCCAGAACATCTTTGATTTCTTTGCGGTCGTAAAACTTGACGCCACCGATGATGTTGTAAGAAATGGCATTGCGCCGTAACTGATCTTCCAGAGCACGACTCTGGGCATTGGTACGGTACAAAATGGCAATATCTTTGAAGCTGCGTTTATACGTGTACATTTCATCATGAATGATTTCCACTACTTTGCGGGCTTCATCGACCTCGTCTTCGGCAATCACCAGGCGAATTTTGGGGCCGTCTGCTTTTTTTGTCCAGAGATTTTTGCCCAGCCTGGATTTATTGTTTTTAACCACTGCATTGGCAGCTTTTAAAATATTGCTGTGGGAGCGGTAATTTTCTTCCAATTTAAATACTTTAGCTTGCGGAAAATCGCGATTAAAATTTAAAATGTTTTGAATATCCGCCCCGCGCCAGCCATAAATGGACTGATCTTCATCGCCCACCACACATAAGTTTTTTTGTGGATTTAACAGGCGTTTAAGCAACAGATATTGAGCGTGATTGGTGTCCTGATACTCATCTACCAGAATGTAGCGGAATTTATTATTGTATTTGGTTTTAATTTCCGGATATTCATCAAAAACCTGAATGGGGCGGATCAATAAATCATCGAAATCCAGCGCATGATTTTGTTTTAAAAAGGCCTGGTAAGCCTTGTAAACCTCGGCCACCACCTCATCGTATTCATCCTCAAATTCCTGCTCCAATAAGTTTTCCGGAAGTATGAATTGATTTTTCAAGCGGGAAATTCGGTTTTGAACAACCTTAGGATTGAACTTTTGAGGCGAAAGCCCTTTTGAAGAGAGAATTTTCCGAAGCGCCCGCACAGAATCATCCACATCATAAATGGTAAAATTACGCGACAGGCCAATTTTTTCAGCTTCGATCCTCAAAATACGGGCACAAACACTGTGAAAGGTTCCCATCCAGAGCGGGATGACTTGATTACCTAACAGCGTCTGAAGCCGCTCTTTCATTTCACGAGCGGCTTTATTGGTAAAGGTAACAGCTAAAATTTCCGAAGGTTTGGCAATCTGTTTGTTTATTAAATAGGCAATTCGGTAAGTTAAAGTTCGTGTTTTGCCGCTGCCGGCGCCGGCAATGATTAAAACGGGGCCTTCCGTGGCTAACACAGCTTGCTTTTGTTGTTCGTTCAAATCCTTTAAAAAATCTTCCATCAATCCTGTTTCCTCTTAATAACCATAGATCTTTTTTCGTAATTTGTTTAGTTTTCGTTTTGCTTTTAAATGTTCATGCGCAGTTTTTGTAAAAACATGACTGCCATCGCCCCGGGCAACAAAATATAAATAATTTGTCTTTGCCGCAAATAGAGTTGCTAAAATTGACGCTTTGCTCGGATTATTTATTGGCCCCGGCGGCAAACCGCGATACAAATAGGTATTGTAAGGTGAATCAATTTGCAAATCTTTATAAGTTAGTCTTCTTGGACCGTCGGGCAACAAAAACTGAATGGTCGGATCGGCCTGCAATTTCATGCCTATTTTTAAACGGTTCAAATAAACTGAAGCAATCAACGGACGTTCTTCATCAATCATGGCCTCTCCCTCAACAATGGAGGCCAGCGTAAGCACCTGATGACGCGTAAGACCTAATTCTTTCATTCTCTTTTGCACACTGTCGCTCTTGAAAATATTGAGCGTCTGCTCAATTAAAAAACGCATGACCTGTTCTTCACTGATGCCTTCGGCAAATACGTAAGTATCGGGCAACAGGTAGCCTTCAACTGAACTGGCAGGTATCCCGAATTGCTTTAAAAACAAGGAATCCGTGGCCAAAGAATCCATTTTTTTTCTATCGAGGTGCAATGATTTACTTAAAGCATCAAGCACTCTTTTTGTAGGCCAGCCTTCAATTAAGGTAACCGAAACGAATTCTGGCTTAACATGGGTTAAATAATTAGCCAGCTGAGCATAGGTTAAGCCAACAGGAATTTTGAACTTGCCAGATGGAATTTTATTTTCGATGCCCAAACCTTTAGCCCAAAGCACAAAAATGGGGGCATTTTTAATCAATCCTTTTTTTTCAAGCGTATCGGCCACCTGTTGGAGGCTGGCTCCTTTTGGAATCTGTACTTCTACCAAAGGCTGCCGTTCTTTTATCTTCTCCGGCAATGTAAAATATTTAATGACATCATAGACCATTAATGGCAATAAAAAGACAACAATGATAATGGCTTTGTATCTATTTCTCATGTTTATTCTGCTTACGTTCCATTTCTTCTCGTTCTAAACGACGCGATTCGTCAATAATGCGTTCGTAAATTCTTCCAATGGCCTCGGCCGAAAGCGGCCCCGGATTGTTTTTTTTAACATTTTCAATGACTTGTTCCTCACGCTCGGGAACATAAACCGGCAGGCCCAATTTACGTTTAATATCGCCTATTTGATCAGCGTAAATGGCCCGCTGATTGATCAACCTGACCATCTTGCGGTCTATTTCATCGATTTTATCTCTTAGTTTTGCAATTTGCTGGAATTCTTTTTGCAAATGCCTACTCCACTCCACAAATTATCAATTTTTTAAATTAGAAGAATCGGCTGTTAAAATCCAATATTTTTAAATAATATTCGACCAAAAAGCCGAAAAGATCAGTTTGCTTTTTTTTGTACTTTTTTAAAATCGGAAATTATTTTTTCAATCTTCTGATCGGCTGGCACTTTTAAGGAAACCGGTATCTTTGTAAGCCGTATTGAGTCAAAATTTCGATGGCGGAATCGCAATGTAAATAAAGTTACATATTCTCCGTCCGCCCCGGCATAAATAATGGGAGGCCTGGCGCTTAATTTATCTTTTTGAGACTGATCGTGTGCCATTAGAATTAAATCAACAGCCGGGAATTTGTGCAAAAATTCAGACAGTCCGGCCTCTTCACCATGAAAAATGACTATTTGAAAATCAGAAGAAGAGCGGGCTGTATCAAAATTTTTCTTAAATTTTTGTTCGGAAAATTTCAACTCCGGCAAAGGCTTTACATACCAAAAGCTACTATTATCCAAAAAAGCTAACACCGCTATTTTTGCTTTTCCGCAAGAAAGGTATTTAACAGGTTTTAAAGGTAAATCTTTAAAAGTAAAGTTAGAAGCCAGCAAGAACGATGGTAATTTGCTTAAGGAAGGGGCTATTTTCCGGTTGCCTGTCTGAAATTCCTGATCCGCAAGCATCATAATATCCGGTTTAAGGTGTTTGTAAATTTCAATCGTCAACCGATTAAGCTCATCAAAGGGATAGGAATTTGTAAAATCGCCGCCGTCAATAAAAACCACCTGAGGATTTTTTCTACGGATTTCATTGACCAGATGACCAATACGATCAAGCCCACCAAGCGGATTATATCCACAGTGGCAATTTTCATAAGCGGCATTGGTATTGGCTAAGTAGATAAATTGCAGCGAATCTGTCTGGGCAGAAAGAAATGAAAAATTGATGAATAACAGGACAATAAACAAAACCATATTTAAAAGATTTTTCACTGACTGTTTCATTAAAAAAATTTTCCTGACCTTCCTGAGGGCAGGAAAATATGAATAAGTCATTTTAATGCATCGAAGGCCTGATCTAAATCATCAGCAATATTAAAAACGCTGATCAACCTGGTCATTTTAAACAATTGGATGATGCGATCCGGAACATGAATCATTACCAGTTGGCCGTTACTGTTTTTAAGAGTATTAACGGCGCTAATAAAAATACCTAAGCCAGAACTGTTCATCAATTCCAGGTCGCTCATATCAATAATCAGCTTTTGCTTACCGGTCGCAATTAATTCATGGATTTTATCGTTAACCTGACCGGCCTCCGGCCCTCCCATGATTTTACCGGCTAATTTCAGGACTACGATGCCATTGATTTCTACTGAACTTATCTGCATCAATGATCCTTTTTAGTTGATTAAGCTTTTTGCCATTTCCAATCGACTAAGATTGGACTGGCCACAAAAATTGAAGAGTAAGTACCAACCCCAATACCCACAATCAGCGCAAAAGCAAAGGTGCGCAGTACTTCACCGCCAAAGAAATACAAAACAATAACCACTAATAGTGTTGTTCCGGAAGTTACAATTGTTCTACTTAATGTTTCATTGATACTGCGGTTAATAATGTTGGGTAATTGCTTATCGCCACGCTTAATGGTTCTTAGATTTTCACGAATGCGGTCATACACCACAATCGTGTCATTGAGTGAATAACCAACAATCGTCAACAGGGCGGCAATGATCGGCGCCGATATTTCGATATTAAATACAGAAAAAATGCCGAGTGTGATGGTCACGTCGTGTGCCAGGGCCACAATAGCGCCAATAGAATATTTAAACTCAAAACGCCACATTACATAGATCAAAATCAAAATCATAGACCAGAGGATGGCCTTAATCGCATCCAAAACCAGCTCATGGCCAATTTTGGGGCCAACCTTTTCAACACGTTCTACCACATAGGGATTATCTTTGATTTGATCGCTGATTAATTTTTCTATGACCGTAGCTACTTCTTCATCCGATTCACTGACTCCGACCCTGATAACCACCTCATTGGGAGCGCCGAAGTGTTTGATCTCGGCATCACCAAAACCATGTATTGAAATGGCCGAACGAACTTTTTGGATTTCAATCGGTTTTTCGAATTTTAACTGAACCAGCGTCCCACCGGTGAAATCAATGTTGTACCGTGGCCCGCCGTGTAAAATTAGCGAGATTATCGAGATGGCAATCAGGCTAAGGCTAAATACGTAAGCCAACTTTCTTACTTTTATAAATTGGATATTTGTTTTACCAAAAAATCGCATGGTTCTTCTTTCTCCTGTTTATCCAGTTCAACCGCTACTAAATACTTAATCGTTTTACAGTTCTTGTTTCCAGAACATAATCGAAAATGACTCGTGTAACCACAATGGCCGTGAATAAACTGGAAACGATACCAATCATCAAGGTTAAGGCAAATCCCTGAATGGGACCGGAACCGTAGGTGTACAACACCAAACCAGCAATAAAGGTAGTTACGTTAGCGTCAAGAATAGTAATAAACGCTTTGCCGTAACCAACATCAATAGATGCCCGTACCGTTTTGCCTTTTCCCAATTCTTCACGCACCCTTTCAAAAATCAGTACATTGGCGTCAACAGCCATACCAATGGTCAAAATAATACCGGCAATACCTGGCAGTGTTAAGGTGGCATGGAAGTAGGCCATAACCGCCATAATAAAGACAATATTTAAAACCAACGCTAAATCGGCAATCAAACCGGATAACTTGTAATAAATAACCATAAAAATCATCACCAAAAACAGCCCCATAATTGCCGAAAAGGTTCCGGCATTAATAGAATCCTGTCCCAGAGAAGGTCCTACCGTGCGTTCTTCCATAAATTTAACCGGGGCTGGCAGAGCGCCTGCTTTTAAAACAATACTTAAATCCTGCGCTTCTTCAATTTTGTCCAGGCCGGTAATCACGGCACGTCCGTTGGTAATTTTAACTCTGATTTCTGGCGCCAGGTAAACTTTGTGATCTAATACAATTGCCAAGCGTTTACCCACATTGGCGCCGGTAACACGAGCAAAAGTACGAGCGCCCGCATCATTCAATGTTAAACTCACTTCGTACTGACCAAAAGCTGACGGATCATGGCTGCGTTGAGGATTGGCATCGGTAATGGTTTCACCGGTCAATTCAACATTTTTTCTTACCAGGTACAAAGGCATGTACTGGCCATTGTAAACCGGTTTTGAGCCCCACAAAAATTCGGCGCCAGTAGCTTCTTCGGCGATAATTCTTTGTACTTCTGGTAATTCCAGGATTTTTTGGAATTTGTTCTGCTTCTCGACCGGAACCAGGAAAGTCTGTTTGTCACGCGGATTCAGGAAGAACAAACCTTCTTCAAACAAGTAGGCATTGGAATCTTGTTTGGCCGCAACCTGTTCGCTTTTGCCGGAATCACTGGAAAACATTTTGTCCAGCGAAATGGCTTCATCCTCGGATTTGGTCGTGTCTTCTGTTTCGACCTGCGTACTGTCGTAAGGATTGATTTTGGATTGGATGAAATTGTTGATTTTTTCAGCTACTTTAGAACTAACAACAGCATCTTCAAGGAGCTTGAATTCCAGCTGAGCTGTACGCCCGATAAGTTTACGTACACGCGTGGGATCAGTAACGCCAGCCAACTCCACAATAATGCGGCGATCGCCCACCTTTTGAATCGTAGGTTCGCTAACACCAAATTCGTCCACACGATTGCGCAGAATTTCCAGGGCGCGATCTACTGACTCATTGATCTGTTTGCGTAAAAACTTTAATACTTCGTCTCTGGTGCGATGATCCGGACTGTAATAATAACGCGTAATATTACTGCCCTTTTGTTGTAAAAGTTCGTCAAAAACGGCCAAAAAGTCTTCGTCGCTTTTCTCTACTCGTTTTTCCGTTTCTACGAGTGTTGTTGTAAACGTTTCATCCACATTTTTTGCCAGGCGTTTTAAAAGTTCTTTTACATCGACCTCTAAAACCACATGCATGCCGCCTTGCAGGTCAAGGCCCAGGTTAATTGTCTTGGACTTTAGCTCAAAATACTTTTTCTGGTTTTCGATTTTAAGCTTTTCTTTTTCGGCCTCACTCATCATGCTAAATTTGATGGTAGGATAGAGAAAATATGCGGCAAGCAGTAACACAGCTGCAATTAAAATGAACCGATTTCGTGTCTTGCTCTTCATTAAGCGTATTTACCTCCTGCTTATTGAATCCTTGTTTTTTTAAAATTTAAAAGAAAATAAATTTAGGTTTTCCTACTGTTAAAGTCAATTAAAATTGGAGATGCTTTACGCTACTTCCATCTATTTGTTTGATTGTTTAATAATTGAGTGGTTAAACAGATTAGGGGCTCGGAGTGGAAGAGTGGAAGTGTTTTTGGAGTTCAGCGAATGCTTACAACAGGCGGAATTTTTAATGCACATAAATTTTGGCAAGATAGCTTATTGGTTTAATGGTTGAATGAAATAAACAGGTCATTCTTTCAACTTTGTTACCAGTCACTGGTTAATCGTTACTCGTTACTCGTCACTTGTCACTTGTTATTATTCTGTGCAAATCAGTGGCTAATATGATTCCTCAAACTGGTACTGCAAATCGTATCCCGTTAACAATGGAATCACAGGTACGGCTAAACGCCCCGGGAAGTGTTGTTTAAGCACAGCCATATCGGTTTTAAACAAACGCACCGTGTCTAACATCGTTTTATTAATTTTAATCACGTAATGAATTGTTTTCTTGTTTAAATATTCATAAATAGGTTGCGGGTTGTAAAGGCTTTTGTCTTTTAAGATATTAGCCAGGCCTTTTTTAAAAAGCAGGTAATCCCGCCAGATGGCAACCTGTTGTTTCACATAGTCTGAATTATGCAAATTCCTTTGCTGCGCTTCATGTAAAATGATCTGATCATCCACAATGTTTTTTAAAGCCAGTAAAAAGCTTTTGCGAAATAATCCACGATTGTCAAATCGTAATGGATAAGAAGACACAGAAAGCCTCTTTAAAAGATATTTAACCGTCCATCGTTCTCCATAATAAAAATCCACCAAAGGTAGATTCAACAAATCATTCGCTAATTCATCCGGCAAAAATGACAAATCAGAAGTAAGGCCTTCATTTTTGCCAAATTTGTGATTTTCAAAAATTTTTTTCTCTATAACTTTTAGCAATTGTTTTACTTTTTCTTTAGAGAGCTGATACGGAGTTTGGGGCAAGTTTTGTGCTAAAAATTGTTCCATAGCCTTCTGCATTCTTTGCCGTTTTAGCTTTTTACGCAAACTATTTTCCCTATAATTAAAATCTTCTTCTGAAGTAAAAATATCGCGCTGCTCGCCGATCACTTTTAATACAAAAAAATACAAACCTTCCTTAACCGGAGGGCTTACTTCCCCTACTTTCATTTTAAACACCTGTTCTTCAATGTGGGGCAATTGTCCAGTAAAGCTTAGTGTGTCGCTTAAAATAAAATGTTCATCAAAACCACGCAATTGAGCCAATTGTTCAAAGGACATACCCTGACGTATCAACTGGTAGGCTTGCCGGGCCTCATTGTGATCTGTAAATATCAAATATTGTACAACTTTTTTGATTTTAGAACGCAAGTAGGCTTGTTGTAATTCAGAATCTGTTATGGTTACCTTAGGCTCAATGACCTTTTTCCAGAACACCTCTATTGTCGCTTCATGACGGTAGGCCTCCAGTAAATCCTGAATCTGTTGATCATTTGTAGGGCCATTCAAAGCGATCAATTTCTCGGCAATCAATGACTTGAGTAAAAACCATTTCGCCGAATCGGGATTCTGGACTCTGGTTAAGAAGGGATTGAACTGATAAGCCAGTTTAAATTCTTCCAAAGAAATTTCTTTACCGTCAACTTTAGCCAAAACAGGTGGTTTTTCTTTTTTCTGGCAGCTTAACATTAAGAAAGCGATTAACCAAATAATAATCCAGGTTTTCAATGTTACGACTCCACATTACAAAAATGACAAAGCCGATCTGGAAGAAACACAGATCGGCTTGGAGTTTTCTTATTTTCAAAACTTAAAATCTTAAGGCCAAGCTAAACCGCTGCACATTATTCAATACGCCAAAATCTTCGTAAGCGTAATCAATTTTTAAAACCACCGTAGAATACAGGCGGTAGTTTAAACCGGCGCCCAGGGTGACGCCTTCTTCGCTGTCTTTTTGAAAAAGGGATTTGTACCCGGCTCTAAGAAAAATCATGTTTTGTAGGGCAATCTCCGTTCCGACATTTACAGCTTCGTAATTATCATTAGGATGAACGGCATCCAAAGCCAGGGTCAGACGATTTTTAGGGCCTAAATTAAAGTCTTTAGCCAGTCCAAGTTGAAAGTTGAGCGGAATGGAATAATACAACATTTCATATTGTGCATTCACGAACTCAACATTTCCCTCTTCACGGGGATCGGGATCCTGTGCAAATTTAATGTCCCGTCCATCGAGACGCATTTTGGGACCAAAGTTAGACATGCTGGCGCCTAAGCGGATTCCATAAAAAGGAGTGGTAAATAAGGTACCAATATCAATGGCCACAGTAGAAGCCGACATGTGCCACAGTCTTTGATGGATATATTTCACAGAGCCGCCAATGGAAAATCGATTGGTCAGATTGCGGGCAAAGCTCAAACCAATCATTAAATCACTGGTATTAAATTTTTCGCCGGTGCCATCGGGCATATCAACAGTACGCACATCCATATCGCCAGAATTAAAAGCAGAAACCATTAAGGCAATGGTGCCTACATTGTAAATTTTAATGCCCACAGCCATGTAATCGTAGTTTGTGCCTGCAATCCAGTTCGTATGAGTAAACAACGCTTCATTGGCCGTTAAGCGGGCCAGGCCAGCCGGATTCCAGTGCAACAGGCTGATATCATCATCGATGGCCGTAAAAGCGCCGCCCATTCCCAGAGCACGGGCGCTGGGCCCAATTTTTAAAAACTGGGCTACCGTGGTACCAACTTTGGACATGGTTGATGAACTGGTTAACTGAGCAAATCCCATGGAAACGGATAAGCCGGATATTAATAATAAATGAATTATTTTTCGCCTGAACATCTAATGCCTCCGCATTATTTTATGATGACAAATTTACCTACTTTTTCTCCGATGCCCGGAGCCGAAACATGATAAAAATACAAACCGTACGCAGCTTCGATATTATCTTTGGTTAAAAGGTCCCAATACTCTTTACCATCATCGATGGTGCTGTCATGTTCCAGAGTGCGAACCAGCTCGCCTGCGGTTGTAAAAATTTTAATTGTACATTTTTTAGGCAGACGATCAAAGTAAAGCCTTCGATAACCACGGGAGCCACGATCTACAAAATTCTTTGGTTCAATAATGTTGGTGGCCACGTAAGGATTGGGTACCACGCGAATTTTGTCCAGTTCATTCTTGGCTTTAGTAGGATCAATATGGGCCGCTTTGGTTACAAAGGAAAAGCGATCCGTTACCTTAAACGGTTTGAACACCGAAATGTAAAATTCGTCTCCTTCAGCAGGCGGAATGTACTCTTCATTTTTAGGTTCGACAAATTTGATTGACCAGGACTTTTCCATCCCCTCATCGCCCACAAGAATAAAAATTGTTTCACCAGGATTCCACATGGTGTCACGCTGGGTCGATTCTAAGATGATGTAGCGCGCCGGTTTGTTCAAATCCACATTGGTAATAGTAAAATTGGTACGAATACCGGGTAAATTGCCCAAAGGCAAGCTGGTATCGACAATGGTGTTGTAAAACTTAATCAAATAATCAGCTGCTTCTTTAGCTGCATTATTGGGCGCCAGTTCGTATTCTAAATTAGTCTGGCTGGAAGCGCTCCAACCGGTATTTTCACTACGCAATTTAAATGGCGTTTCCATAATACTTAATTGCAAACCATCAAAGAAAGGATTGGTCAGCTCACCTTTTAAAGCTGTACTGTGCCAAACAGGATAATTAGTGTAAGAAATTTTGTAGTTCATATTATCCTGCATGCTGGCCCCGGGATGCTCGGCTGGATCATAGACCAAAATCCGGCCATTGACCGCGTCCAACAAATAATCCACACTATCGGTAAAGGTTTGTAAACCGTCCACCGTGGTAACCTGAACATTCTCTCGATTGAGATGTTTATATTGCAATGAAACGTACTGACCATAGAACGAAGTAAAAATCTCTTCTTTTGGTTTCAGGTCTTCCACACTGTAAGTTTTTTCACCAGTAGAATCAGAAAAAGAAATCAGAAACTTATTATTATCTTCAACGGCTAATTCATCCACAATCTTAATACTGAATTTTCCAGTGGCCACCGTACCAGGTTCCGGTACAACCCCACCTCCCTGATTATAATTGACGATTTCCGGAGGTACATAACCGGCTGCCCGACAGCGCGGAATCACTTTGACCGTATTTACATCAAATTTGTACGTATTGGTTGTTGGGTCAAAGGTAATGATTTTTGAACACTCGGTTGGCGGAATCTGCAACGAATCATTTCCGTGATCGTAAGAGACAAGAGCGTAAAAATAGGTTTGTCCATTAATCACATTGTTACTATCTACAAAGGAGTGAACCAGGCCGGTATTATTGCCCAAATAATAGGAAACTCCGCGTCCTCGATAAGGTGTTTTACTTGGTCCTTGATATTCATTTACCAAATCAAAACGGGCGTCCATACCAGTAATAGTTTTTAGCGGCTGGAAAAGGAATTTGTTGCCGTTAATATCGGTAATGACCTGCTGGTCGGCAAAATCGGGGCTGGTGCTGCGGTAAATGACATAACCTTCAAAATCTATTTCTTCTGAAATTGGATCGTAGGAAGATTCAGCCACATTGTCCCAGTAAAGCGTCACTTTACGATCCCCGGGGACAGCCACTAAATGCGGTTTTGCAGGCGGTTTGGAGAACTGATAGCCCGTATTGTAAATCTGTTGCACTGTTTCGGCATTGAGTACCAGATCGTTAAAATCCTCGCCCATCAGCAGGGCAATAGAGAAACGCTTGGTTTCGAGACCGCGCATTTTAAATCGTCCGGAAGAATAAAGAAAAATCCGGTCGCCCTGTATCAATGTTGTGTCAAAATGGTTGGGCACCATATACTGTGAATATAATTTCTCATCATCTCTTGGGTAAAGGCTACCGAAAGCTGGATTTTCAAATCCGGTAAGGCCCAACATATCGGATTCATCAATATCGGTAAATTCGAAATTAGGTTCACCCGGATTTTTAATATCGAACAGAATGCCCGCCGTTGGTTGTCCATCACCTTCGCCCAGATCGCCGGTGTTCGGGATGCCATCAATTCCCACATCGTCTTTTTCCGGATCCCAGTCACCGTCATTATCAATACCGTCGGTCCAGCTCTCATCTACCATACCGTCGCCATCATTGTCAATGCCATCACCGGGATAATAAACACCGTCTAATATTTCATTACCAATGCCCGGGCTTTCCAAAAATTTGTAACCCAAATAGCCGGGCACACGCCCCGGAATCATACTCTTACCATCCGTGTCATAAGCAAAAACCATATCATATGCTTTGTCAAAATAAGCCCAGTCATCGTTGTAATCGCTCCAGCCTCCAATGTGCGGATCGCCCCACATACCAAAGACCACACCTTTCAGGTCTTTGTCGCTTTTATTGGAAATTTTGTAGATCAGGAAAATTGCATCTTCAGCCAATGGATTAGACCACTGGTAAATTCTTACTTCTACCTGAATGCCCAGACCGCGTCTTGATGTATCATCAATAAAAGGGTAATAAGAAAATTCCGCATTGTCCCGATCATCTATCACGTAAAAAGCTTCTTTATCGGCATTGGTTGCCCCCTGCCCCAATGCGCCCGGCCAAACATATTCCCGTAAATCCGGGTTGTACCAATCATCTGGCCATGAATCGGGTTTACCATCCTGATCTTCATCCGGGGCATCGCTGGTAGGAATATAGTCGCTGGCCGGATTCAAATATTCTATCGTACCATCATCACTGGTGACCAGAGGTTGAAATCCCCAGCGAATTGTGCGGTCTGGATTTAATTCCGGGCCAGTAGAAGTTAGGCCGTCACTAATTACATGGGCATAAAATTTTTTCTGCCCGTTTTCAAATCGAACAATGGTATCAGGATGTTTATCATCCAAAACAGGCACTTCTGCGCCAACCAGTGGCCCAAACTCATAAGCATAGCCCAAACCATTCCAGACAATATCGGTAATATGGTTGCCGGCATTGGAAATAGAACCGTAGTTGTAAATTTGAGCGGTAATCTTGTTACCATTCATGATAGCTGTCTGGCGTTTGGTTCCACCCATGGTTTTAGCCAGAATATTGTTAATCCACTGGTTGTAAGCATTAAATTCCTGTTCGCTCCAGTCTTTTTTGGGCCCGTCTTTAAACTTTTCGGCGTCCTTTTGATCGGCAAAACAAACAGCCTGGCCCAAAAACAAAACCATTAAGGCAATGATTAATCCATGCTTCATATTAAATCTTCTCCACTTTTAAAATTCGACCGTTAAACCTAAACGGACTTCACGGGGAGCCGTGTAATAATCGGGACGATTAATATATTCTTCCCATTTATGAACCCCAGGTTCACCATAATGTTTAATCAAGGTATCGGTTTCCTGCTGATTACGATTAGCGAATGTGTAAGTAGCCCGCCCTGTATCATCATACACATAACGTTCGTTCAGGGTATCAAACAAATTGTAAATCTTGGTAAAAATAGTGAAATGGTAATCGCCTACCGTAAAGCGATAGGAAGATTGCAAGTCCACGTAACGTTGTAATGGTTTTCGGTCGCTGTTTGGTTTAATATCGTAATTAAAATCCTGATTGTAAATAAAAGGAGAATAGGGATAGCCGGAAGAAATTTTGCCAATAATACTAGTTGTAAAGCGATCCGAAGGCGCCACCGTTACCACAGCGTACAGATTGTGCGGCTGATCCCAATCCAGTGGTACTATTTCCTTTATGGTTGCCTGCCCACTCAGCGAGTTGTAGAAAAAGGCATCAGTGTCGTTGTTATTTCCTTCGGCCACCTGATAGGTGTAATCTATGGAAAAACCTACCGGATTGTGTTTGGTAATTTTCTTCTTCAAAGAAAGGGTAATACCTTTAACATTTCCGTAGTCCTGATTAACATAAACGCGGTAATCGCGCAGGTCACCTTCTTCGGATTGAAATTTAATGCGTTGACGCGTCAGCAAATCGCGAATGTCGCGGTAAAAGCCAGTCACATCAATGGCCATATCGCGCGTCAGTTGTTGCTGTAAACCAATTTCGTACATTACCGTTTTTTGAGGACGTAAATTGGCATTGCCAAACGTAGGCACGCCACTCTTTGGTAATTCAAAATCCGGATTAACGTACAATGCGCTGAAAGATGGCATCTGGGAAAAGTGCCCATAAGAAAAATGAATAATTCCCTGAGAGGTGATCGGAAACGAAACACCCAATCTTGGTGAGACCATATGTTTGGGTGTTGCCTGAGCTAGTTCACCATCGGGATGTAACAGGTCTTTAGCATATTTGGCCTTGGCATTAAAGTAATCGTAACGCACGCCGGCATTGATGATCATACTCTCGTATTCAATTTTGTCCTGAATATAAGCGGAAAACTCCATCGGCCAGCGATCGTAATAGTCATGGGTCGGCGAATCCAGGCCCAACACAGTAGGCTTGTTGTAATTAATTCGATCGTACAGTACAGTAAACGTTTCATTCTGTAAACGATGCAACCTGACTTCAAAGCCGGTTTTAACCTGATTTCGTTTATTGATCTGGCTGGTTAAATCGAATTTGCTGATGTAGCTTTTTGATCGCTGATGTACATGATCCATGCGCGTTCCGCCAAAGACAAAAGTCGTGCCGCCCGGCGATCCCTGAATTTTATCCGTCGGTACATAGCGCGGATCAAATGGATTCTTGTAGACGTATTTTTCATATTTTCGTTGATTGTAAGCCAGTCTAAATTCGTAAAAAGTACTTGGAGACAGAGTGTGCACCATTTTAACTGAATGATGCCAGCTTCTTGTATTGTATTGATAATCGCCGTCAGGATTAAATTTGTAGGTGTGGGTGTATGATTTCCACCAACCACGATTGTAAATGGATTCCAATCGTAAAATAATGGAAGGCGTAAGATCAATTTTTAATTTACCCAATAAATTGTAAGACCAGCTCGGATTCATGGGCACAATTTTGCCATCGCCGCCCCTTTCAATGTACCATTCATCAATGAAAATTTCTCGTCTTTCAAAGACCTTCTCTTCCGTTTCAACAAAATACTCTTCAACTCTGCCCTGAAAATTGGCTGAATCGGCAGGGTCATGTTCACGCATGCCATACAAATAACCGTCACTGGCAGCGTATTTTCCCGAGAAGAAAAAGGTGACTTTGTCTTTGGTTTTGGGGATTGGGCCGGACAATGTGCCTTCTAATGTTTTATTACTCAAAGGCTTAACCTCATCAATATTAAGAAAAATATCATCATGGCTGCTCACATAATCCCCTGAATAGCCTGTTACGCTCCCCTGGAATTTTGTACCTCCGTCTTTAGTAGTCAGGTTAACCACGCCACTCATGGCATTGCCATACTCCGCATTAAAAGCTCCGCTAACCACAGTCAATTCCTGAATGGCGTTATTCGCTACCGATGTTGCAAGTCCATTGGTCGAATAGGGATTCGCTACCGAAACGCCATCCACCAGATAGGCAATTTCATTGGAGCGCCCGCCGCGGATATGCAAAGCGCCATCGGCGCCTCGTGTAACGCCGGCCTGTGTGGCCAGCACCTGAGTAAAGGTTTCGGCTGGAATACTTTGAATTTCTTTAGCCGTGGTTACTTTTTTAGAAGCCGTTAAATCTTTTTGAACCAGTGGTCTTTCAGCAACAACCTCAATGGTCTCGTCCAGGTTTAATGTCTGTTCTTTTATTTTGAAATTGAGAATGGTTGTTTGATCCGATTGCACATGAACATTTTTAAAAACCGTTTTTTGATAGCCAATCACAATACATTCCACATCATAATCGCCGGGTGGAATATTGATGATATAGAACTCGCCATTGATATCGCTGGAAGCGCCAAATGAAGAACCAACAATAATGATATTTGCTCCGGGAATGGGCTCACCAGAATTGGCGTCAACCACGGTTCCGGCAATTTTGCCTGTATTGCCAGCCTGCAGGCCGGTAACAGAAATTAAAGATATTAAAGAGAAATAGAAGAAAAATCTCCACCATATTGTCTTCATAACAATACTCCAAAATGATTGATTGTTACGTAAAATTACATCGAATATAATAAAATTTTAGATAGTTCACAAACTGAATTAATTATTCTATTTTTCCGATTTCCTATTGATTTATTCAATTTTTTTTTTATCTTTAATAATCATTTACGTTTACGTTCAACCAACCTGAGGAGGTGTTCTGATGAACAAACAAGTACTATTCACAATTTTCATTTTAATCCTTTCTGCAGCAATGCTGTTCGCCCAAACTGATGGTGATAACAATACCATGGGCAGAGCGTACAGCAATCCGACCATCAATAACATTACGGGATTTGGTCGCGGAATTTATGCCGGCTCGGACCTGGACAAAGATGGTAAGCCGGAAATTATTATGACCCAATATGCCAATGGTGGCGCCATTGAAATTTTTGAAGTTGTTGGCGACAATATGATGGAAGAAGTTTGGCGTTCACCGGACTTGGGTTCTCCTTATGGAAGTCCTGTGCGTACCGTTGCTGTTGGTGATTTAGACGGTGATGGCTACGACGAACTTTACACCTATGTGAGCACCGGCTGGAATGAGGTGGACAGCACCGGCGGCATCGTTGTTTTTCAGAACAACGGTAATGACAACGAATATGAGATGGTGGCAAAATTGGACTGGAGCACAAATCCTGCTTTGATCGACACCGGCTCCTGGCGTTGTGAAGACATTGCAGTGGCCGATTTTGATGATGATGGCCAGTTAGAATTAGCTTTTACTCGCTGGGTTGGAAGCAGCAATGCTTCAAGAACCGTCAACATCTTGTCAGTAGAAGGGACTTTCGCTAGCGGTTTTTATTCCTGGAATCAGGAATACAAACAAACCCGTTACCAACTCAACACGGGCGGCAGCATAACCGGTGTTTACTACGGCAATCTGGATAATGACGAACACAGTGAATTATGGGTTAGTGTTTATGATAATTTTAGCTTACGCTGCATTGAATCCACCGGTCCTAACAGCTATGTTGATTCTGCACATGTAGTACAACTGGATAAATTGGATCCAGATCATGACTCTTATATCATCAAGGCTTTCGTACATGGTGATATTGATGGTGATGGTACCAATGAAATCATCGTTGAATCGACTTTTACCGGTAAACTTTTCTTGTTAAAGGCTGTAGGCGATGTGCAGGACAGCGTATCGGTTACCTTGTTACCGTTCTTACAGCCGGGGGCTTTTACAACTCTGGCTTTAGGCGACCAGGATCATGGTAGCGGCAGTGATGGTATGGATTTGTACTCTGGCGGAACCAGCAACGGTATCTGGGATTTTGAGTTTGTCGGCAGCGCCTTGACCGATTCCGCCAGCTGGATGGTTTACAACTTTGGTCGTGACACGGCTGCTGTTGATACCGTTATGGAAATGGTAGTCGATACTACCGTAACTCCCTGGGATACTACCTATGTTCCCACACCTTCTCCAGTGATCTCACCAAGCTGGATGGTATTCGTACCAAAAGTAGACTTAGATGGAGATGGCAATAAAGAACTTGTCGCCAGTTATCTGGTAGCTGGTAGCACAACTCCGATGGACAGCACAGCTAACGGTACGCCCATTCCAGATGAAAACAAACGCTGGATTCAGGTATTTGAATTTGGCGCTGGTGTGGGAACTGCCATTGAAAATAATTGGAAAGTCATTACCGCCGAAGATTTTGTGCTGAAACAAAATTATCCAAATCCCTTCAACCCGACCACCACTATCGAGTTCTATCTGCCGGTTAAGAAACAGATCAGCCTGACCATCTACAATGCTCTGGGACAAAAGGTTAAAACTTTGATTAATAATCAGGTTGTTTCTGCCGGAAACCATGCATTACAATGGGATGGTACCAATGATGCAGGCGCCAAAGTTGCATCGGGTATGTACATTTACGAGCTGAAGTATGGTAACTTTAAACAAACGAAACGTATGATGCTGATGAAATAAGCATCCAATGCTTTTTATTGAAGGGCTGTTCCTTGTGGGGGCAGCCCTTTTTTATTAACTCATGAATAGCTGAATAGAAGAAAGGCAACCCAAGCTTGAGCTTCAAGTTGGTTGAATAGTTTTATGGTTGAATGGAATAAACAGGTCATTCTTTCAACTTTGTTACCAGTCACCGGTTAATCGTTACTCGTCACTTGTCACTTGTTATTATTCTGTACAAATCAGTGGCTAAATTTACTTAACCAACTACTTTTTTAATTTCACGATAGTGACGCCTGTGTCTCCTTCGCCCCAAGAACCGAGCCGGAAATTCTGGACTAGTTTTGATTTTTGTAAATATTGATGCACTGCCTGACGCAAAGCACCGGTTCCCTTGCCATGAATAACGCGAATCTCATCCCAGGTGCTCAGTTGCGCTTTGTCTAAAAAAGCTTCCAGCTCAGTCAGCGCTTCATCAACCGTCAGACCGCGTAAATCTACCTCATTGGAAATATTACTTACCGGACTGACAGTCGGGCTTTTTTCTATTTTTCCCTTTTCGGCTACAGCCTTGCCTTTCAGTTCAATATCCTCAATCGGCACGGTAATTTTAATACCATCCCGATCAATTTCCACAGCCTTTTTTGATTTAAAAATCTTGGAAATTACGCCTTCAAAATTGAATTGAAGCGATTTTACTTTTTGGCCTGCTTTCAGCTCTGCAATTTCTATCTTTTTTTCCTGCGGCTTCTTTTCTTCGCTTTGCAGCTCTGATCGCAACTGCTCAATGGACTGCCGGGCCTTTTTAATAACCTGCCGATCACCCTGCGATTCTCTTATTTCTTTAATCGCTTTTTCGATCTTTTTATTCACATCTGCCAATAACTGAGCCGCTCGTTTTTTGGCTTCTTTGTCTAATTTCTTCATTTCTTTTTTCAGAGTCTCAGATCGGATTCGGTAAAGTTCTAACAAACTATCCAGTTCGGATTGTTTAATACTTACTTCACGTGTTAACTGCAGATATTTGCGTGATTTTTCCGCTAAATCACTCAGCAACCGATCCAGTTTAAAAGTATCTTTTCCGGTAATTTCAGAAGCCCGTTCAATGATCGATTCATCCAAACCTAACCGTTTGCAAATTTCAAACGTGTAACTGCTACCCGGAATACCAATTTCCATTGTGAACAGTGGAGTCAACTTTTCCATATCAAACAGCATGGCCGCATTTTCCACGCCTTCGGTTTCGGTGGCAAAAACTTTTAACTGATTCTGGTGAGTGGTAGCCAGCGTAATAATGCCCTTTTGGTTCAATCTTTCCAGGATTGCTATGGCCAGAGCGCCGCCCACACCCGGCTCGGTTCCGCTGCCGATCTCATCAATCAATGCCAAACTGTTTTCTTCCACATGATCTAAAATAAACTTGATGGCCTTGATGTGGGAACTGAACGTACTTAAATCATTCTCAATCGATTGATCGTCTCCAATTACGGTGAACAATTGCGAGGTAATCGGTAGTTTGGAACCTTCGGCCACTGGCACATGAAAACCGCATTGAAACATTAACTGAATCAAACCCACGGTTTTCAGGGCAACGGTTTTACCGCCTGCGTTGGGCCCGGAAATAATCAACGTATTAAAATCATCGCCGGCGTGTACATTGAGCGGCACGACCTGATCGGGATGTAATTTTTGCAAAATGGGATGGTAGGCCGTTTTTAATTCAATAAAAAATTTTTTGTTAATATTGGGTGCCGTGCAATGAAATTCATTAGCATACCTTGCTTTGGCCTGCAACACATCCAAATCGAGCAAAACATTGTAATTAATAAGCAGCTCGTTTTGAAACTCTTTTGTCAGGCGGCTGAGCTGTTTTAAAATTTTAATTTCTTCTTTTTTTTCAGCTGCATGTAATTTTTGCAATTGATTGTTTAAGTCAACAATGGGCATCGGTTCAACAAAGTAGGTCTGCCCCGATCCTGACTGTCCATGAACAATGCCTGGCACTTTATTGACGGAAAATTCCCGCACAGGTAAAACAAAACGCCCATCACGTAAGGTGACATATTCTTCCTGTAAGAACTCGGCATATTTTTTTAACAACCTTTCCAGACGAATGTGAATTTCATTGTCAATTTGCTGAATCTCTTTACGAATGGCTTTTAACTCTGGACTGGCATTGTCAAAAATTTTTCCGGAAGGGTCAATGGTAAACTGAATTTGCTGCAGCAAACGGTCAGTTGCTTGTAATTGTCTCAAGATATTTTGTAAAGATGGATATTTATCCTCCATCTTTTTCCGGAATTGAATCACTTCGCGGGTCAGCTCCAGAAAATTTTGCAATTCTAAAAATTCCTTAATTTCCAGGAAACTGGCCTCTGGTTCAATTTTGTTCAGGAGTACACGCACATCTACAAAATTCCAGATGGGGAAACCGCCTTCAACCTGGAGAACATCTCGCATATCCTGGACTTCGGCCAGAGCTTGTTGTAAAGCACTGCTTTCGGTAAACGGTTGGTTGGATTTAAGGCGAACTTTACCATTGTCTGTTACGCAGCGCCCGGCAATCCAATCCAGAATCAGATCAAATTCCAGCGTTTCTTTTGCTTTTTCAAAACCAAACATCTTTTAATATTTCTTCAAAATTTGGAATACCGAGGCGTCAGGTAAGGAAATATTAATTAGTTTGTGCAATTGATCAGGGGCGTTCATACCCGGGACAACCGCCGACAATATTTGAAATACATAGGTAGAAAAATAAATAATGAAAGGCCAGATAAGGCTTTGTCCGGCCCCAATTTTTTGCAGGAATTTTGGTGAGTAGGGAATTAATCTTAAAATAAAAACAATAATGCTGAGAAAAAACAAGCTTTTCAATAGCCCAAACAAGGCGCCTCCCAGACGGTTTAGCGAACTCAAAAAAACCAGTTTAATCAGTTTTTCGAGAAACGAGCCAATAATGCGAAGCACAATGTTTACAAAAACAAAGATAAGCACAAAGGCTAAAATTTGGGAGCCAGTTTGAGGAAGGGATTTAAAGTTTAAAATCAGCCATTTGCCAAGCGGTTCATAAAAAGACATGGCGAGATAATAACCTAAAATTAAAGCTAAAACAATGATTAATTCTTTAATTAACCCCCGAAACACACCGCGAATTGTAAAATAAGCTATAAAGATAAGGAGGAAAATATCCAGGCTATTCATTCTGACATTTGCGTTAAACGTTCACGAACCAGTTGTTGCACTTCTTTACCATCGGCCCGGCCCTGCACCTTTTTCATTACGCTGCCCATGACCTTACCCATGTCTTTTATGGACTGTGCCTGAACTTCGGCGATGGCCTGTTCAATTAATTTAAGCACTTCATCTTTAGACATTTGTTCAGGGAGGTATTGCTGAATAATTTCAAGTTCTTTTTGTTCTTTATCGACCAGATCCTGTCGATTGCCCTGCTGGTAAAGTGAAATTGCTTCTTTTCTACGTTTTACAGCTCTCTGCAAAACAGCGAGGACATCCTTTTCCTCAAGCTCTTTTGGACGCAGCTTAATTCTTTCGTCTTTAATTTGAGCGATGAGACCGCGTAAGGTATCCACTTTAAAGCGGTCTCCGCTCTTCATTGCTTCTTTTAAATCTTGCTGAATTTTTTGTTCAAGAGTCATGACTTTTATTAACGATTCATTTCTGCCATTAATTTACGCATTTTTCTGCGGGCCTGGCTTAGTTTGCGTTTGCGTTGTTCGCTTGGTTTTTCGTAGTGCTGATGTCTTTTAATATCTGCCATTAGACCCGATTTTTCACAGGCTTTTGTAAACCTTTTAAAAGCTTTTTCAAATGGTTCACCTTCTCTTACTTTAACTGTAATCATAAGCTTTAACAAGCTCCTTTCTTTTTAATTTAACTTTTAATAAGCGTATTTATCAGGATTTTTAATCATGTCGATTTCATATTCGGCAGGCTGTTTCCAGACACGATGTTTGGCTGCTTTTTCGTAATATTGCAGGGCCTTTTGCTTTTGGCCACGATTTTTGTAAACTTCACCAAGATAGAAATTGGCGCCCGCTTTTATCATAGCATTACGGCTTAATTTTAAGGCCTGGTTCAGCGCTTTTTCAGCCTCATTAAATCGTTTGGCCTCAACCAATGACTTCCCCATTCTGAAATAATAAGATCCTTTTAAACTTGCCTTGCGGGCCGTATTGATCGCCTTTTGAAAAGCACTGACAGCTTCATTGTATTTACCCAGCTGTTGCAAGGAAAGCCCCAAAATATTGTAAGCCAGCGAATATTTTGGATTAGCTTCCACAGCCTTCTTTAAATGCTCAACGGCCTTAGAATATTTCTTTTGCTCATAATAGATTTTTCCAAGTCCATAATGAGCCTTGGCCGACTTATCATTAAAGGCTAAAACAGCCTGAAAGGTGGCAATGGCCTGATCGCTGTTGCCTTCATCGGCTAATAAATTACCCAGAGCAATGTAAGCAGTTTCAAATTTCTTATTTAATTCCACTGCTTTTTTGAACTGCTCTTTGGCTTTATCATATTGTTTCAATTTTTTATAACAATAGCCCATCATATAATGCGCTTCAGGAAAGCTATCATCATTGGCCACCGCAGTCTGAAATTTCTGGATGGCTTGTTCGTATTTTTGTTTCTTAGCCAGGTCTAATCCTGAATTGTAAGCCTGCCCTGCTTCTGGTTTTCTGGCTTTTTTCTGAGCAAAAACCGTCATGCCAGCTACTAAAACAATCATTAAAACATGGATCAAAATATTAATCCGTCTCACCTGGAGCACCTCCTTTGTGAATTAACCTAAATATTTAATATAATATTAAAATGAATTGCTATCAAGTTTCTTTGTCTCCTGTCTGCTCTTGTTTGGTCTGTTGAGTTAAAAATTTTTTCATCTTTTCATTTATTTTGCGTTCAATGTCAAACATAGCATTGGGAACATCCAGGTAACTGGTTGTTTGCAGCTCAAAACGATTTACCAGGTTTTCCAGTTCCTGCAACACAAAAGTAATGCGCTTTGTTTCTTTGATACTTATTTCTATCAGTTTGTTAATTGTTTTTAAATTAGCCGGATTATTTTTAGATAGCTGAGCATATCCATAGATGGTTGTTGTTGAGTTGTTAATATAATGAGCCAAAGTTGTTAATATTTGTCTTAACGTCTCTAATTGCGCTTTTTGCCGTTCCTTTAAAATCTTCTCTTCTTTTTCTTTTTGTTTAAGCTCATATTCGTTTAATGTTCTTTTAATGACCTGTGGTAACAAAACCAAAGTTTGAGGTGATTTTACCAAAAAATCATTGGCTCCGCTTTTTAATACCTGTACAGCAATCTCGACATCATTTTGTCCGGTTAATAGAATGACAGGGACATCCGACTGCTGGCGTATTTTTTTTAGCAGCTCAGCACCCGTAGTATCAGGCAGATTAAAATCAAGAATTACAACCAGAGCATTGTCCACATCAACGGGCTCAATGTCTGCAGCTTTTGACCTGAGAACAACAGGAAAATTTAATTCTTCGCTAATTTGCTCCTTTTCCAAAAAGGCGTAATTTGGATCATCTTCTACAATCAGAATGTGTTTGTCATTAGACGTATTCACATTCAAAGGTCTCCAATTCGTTTTTATTTTAAATGCTTTTTATTCCATCAGTTCCAAAATCAGCAGGCTGATTTAGTAATAAATCAACCTGCCATGAATATTTATTTTACGCGTTCCAGATACTTTCCATCTCTGGTGTCAATTCTCACGACTTCACCTTCCTCAATAAAGGGGGGAACCTGTACTTTTAAACCAGTTTCCAGAATAGCCGGTTTGTATGAAGAAGTAACCGTTGCCGTTTTAAGTGTCGGCTCTGTTTCAACAACCTTTAAATCTACCGACAAAGGTAACTCTACACCGATTGGTTTGTTCTGGTAAAAATTCACGTCCACCACCGTATTAGGCAGCAAATAATAAATGGCATCACCTAAAAAGTCCTTATGGATAGGAATCTGCTCGAAAGTTTCCTGATCCATAAAAATCAGATTATCGCCCTCATCGTAAATGTATTCCATCTTACGCGTTTCAAGTTCTGCCTTTTCCACGTTTTCATCAGGACGGAAACGTTTTTCAGCATTTTGTCCTGTTTGAATGTGTTTCATCTTTGTTTGTACAACAGCCTGGCCCTTACCCGGGGCAATGTGCATGACATCGGTTAAAACATAGAGATCATTATTAAAAACAATGATATTCCCCTTGCGCAATTGAATCGCTTTAAGCTTCATTCATTCCTCCTGTTTTTATTTTGTATTCATTAAATTTTTTAAGATCCATGCGAAATTTAAACTCTTTACTTTTTTCCTCTACAAGTTGATGATACTCTTTCGATTCAAACAATTTTTTAAGGTCCTTAAACAAAGGAACTATCTGTTCTCCAATGATCCATTCCATAGGTTGCTGTGTGGTTTCGTCTATGACAGCCCCCCATTCGATTGCCCATGAAATCTCGTGCACAGAATATTGCTTTAAATCACGGCACAAGGCTTTAAAGCGGGCTTGCACTACCGGATCGAGATAGTAAAAGATTCTGGAGTACAAATAGGCATTGTGAAAATGATCCGGCGTATTTAACAGACCTGCTAAATTTAATCTCCAGGCGGTAATAATCAAAATTTCAACCGCCCGTGAAGCCATGCCCAGGCCGGGGAATTGTTGCCCTGGTAGTCGTGGCCTTTCTTTAGAAAATTTTTGATCCGGATTTTGCATGCAAAGCCATTCAATAGCTAAGGTTTCAAAAACCTTACCATTAAGATGTGTCCGAAACGGCATCTCGATTTCAATCATCTTTTTACGTAAAACCGCTTCAATCAGCAAACGGTTGGCTATCTTTTGCCGGTCGTAAATAGCCAATCTATGAATGTAAGGATCGGAAGTGTCGATTTCAAAAATTAAATTCTTAAAACCTTTTTCAGCCAGTTCTTTGGTTATTTCATATCGTTCAAGGGCGGTCTTAATTCCCTTTTTTGAATAATAACCTAAGAACAATCCTTCCGACCGTTGCCCGATATTTACTTCAAACAGATCCTTCTCCGATAAGAAGCTATCCGAATTATCCAATTTTTGCAGCTCGGCAACACTCAAGCGTCTGGCAATCCGCCAATATCGTTTTGGAACTTCGTATTTCATAATTAAATCTTATTTTTTAAACAATAAGCGATAAAATCGTAGTACACTTTCCAGCTTTCCAGCCCGTAGCCGCCTCCCGCTAAAACAATTAGAGTAATTTTTTTGCTGCGTACTAAACGATAGACAAAGAGATTGCGTTTCAGGATGCCTTCCCTGGTCAATTTCATGTCGCCGATGGCGTCTTTTTCATAAACATCCGAACCAGCAATGTAAAATACAACTTCAGGATTAAATGATTCAAACACCGGAGGCAATTCTTCTTCCAAAATAGTTAAATAGGTGTTGTCATCGCAGGCATGAGGCAATAATATATCCAGATTGTGTGGCCGCTCGATCTCAACCCAGGCATCGCCATGCATGGAAAAGGTAAACACATCCGGATCGTTTTTAAAATAAAGAAGAGTTCCATTACCCTGATGATAATCCAGATCGATCACCATGTAACGCTGAGCTCGCTTTAGTTGACGAAATTTTTCGATGGCTATGGCCACATCATTGACCAGACAAAATCCTTCGGCTTTATCGGGATGGGCATGATGGTAACCGCCACCTAAATTAAAGGTTGGAATATTGTTTTTTAACCCAAAAGCTGTTGCCAGCAGCGTACCACCGGTTACTGCACGGTAATATTCTAAAATAGAATCATAAAACATATTAACTGCATCTAATTTGAGTACCTCGCTAACATATTGCGGATTTTGTAGTTTCCGCAAATAGGATTCTGTGTGCACAAGGCGTAATTCTTCGTATTTACACAAATATGGACGCAGGATATTTTTTCGATGCAGCAGACCTTCTTCAACTAATTTATCCCGGATTTTTTTAAAACGCATGATGTCAAACGTCTGGTGATCTCCGACCGAGGGCAAGCCGTAGATGTAATCCGAAGAGTAAACCACTCTGGCGTATTCTTTTCTGAAAAGTCTAAAAACTTTCAAATTTCACCAGCCCATTTTTCATGAAACATGCGTATGATGGCATCGGGATGTGAAGTCAATCTCAATATTTTAAGCAACTTAACATAGGCTGCCTCAACCGTCATCTGGCCAATGCTTTGGGCGCCGCTTTCCAGAGCCTGGCGACCGCATTCATAAAGGGACAGATTTACATCTCCCTGAATCGATTGCGAACCTATAAAAACTGGTATTCCCCGGTCAATGGACGTTTTGATAAATTTTAACCAGTCTGGTTTTGGAAAAGGCAAATTACCGGAGCCAAAGCCCAATAGGAGCATAACTTTAATGTCCTGGTCGAATAAAGAGTAAAAATATTCCGGCGTTAATGAAGGTTGCACGGCCAGCACAACAACGCCCGGATAAAAGCCTGGCAAATGAAAAACAGGCCCTTCACTTTTGAGCAAACGGCTATTGTCAACATCGATGGTCACACCAATTTCGCCCAGTGGCGGAAAGTTGGGTGACTCAAAAGCGTGGTAACTTTTAATGCTGATTTTTTTTGTTCTATTCCCGCGAAAGATTTTTTGATTGAAAACGATGAGCACCTCACGTAAATCCATGGTTGAAAGTTCAATGGCATCGATTAAGTTTAATCTGGCATCAGAACGGGATTGAGACAGCGGTCTTTGAGAGCCGGTTAAAATAACAGGTTTGTTTAAATTGCGCAAGGAAAAAGACAAGGCGGAAGCGGTGTAGGTCATGGTATCGGTGCCATGGATAATGACAAAACCGTCGTAGTCATGCCAGCGTTCATAAATTAAACGACTCAGTAAATCCCACTCCTCGATGCCCACGTTGGAGCTATCTTTATTGAAAGGAGTTAATACATCAATTTCTGCCAAACGGGTCAGTTCCGGTACCAGGTTAAGAATATGGTCCTGCACTTTTGCCGGAGCCAATGTCTGTTCCGGTTCCATGGGCATCATACCAAAGGTACCACCGGTATGAATAAGTAAAATTTTTTTCATCTCTGTTCCAATTACAGTAAATCATTGAAAACTTTAATTTAACTGGAAATAAGGGAATAGATCAAATAATTCTTGAATGGTTGATCAAAAAAGCAAATGTTTTATCATCTGGCATGTAAACCAATAAAAGTAAAATATA
>JAGHBR010000321.1 GCA_021160885.1 Caldisericaceae bacterium | reverse complement strand
GATTTAAACAACTTATCTGGAAGTAATAAGAACATTAAATTCGTTTGTTTGGCAAAAATAAAAATAAAGTATGGCCAGAAGTACAGGTTACCATGGCTGTTCTTGAAAAAATTTTAAAGACAGTGTAAAATATTGGATATTGCCCATTTTTAAAAATCGAATTGCCCAAAGAAGTATTAAAGCCTGTTTTTGACACAAAAACTTTTAAAATAAAAAATGATCTTATTAAAATACCATGACACAATCCAGAAACATTTGAAACCAATATAAATGGATTGTATCTTCTTGGTGTTGTTTCAGGAGGTTTAAATACAGGGAAGTGGTATATTGGAAACGCCAGATTTCATTGTTTAAAATCTTTGTACATCTAAAGTCGCGTCTTTTTAAGAATTGATAAAAAATGGAAATTAAAAAATTCGTTTTTTATATTGTAAATAAATTATTAATCGTTTAATCATTTAGGTTTAATCAAAAATTGTGAGGTGCTATGAGATCAAAATATCCTGGCATTAGTCGTATTGATTCAAAAAATACCCACGGTTGGTACGTCAGAATTTATGCAAAGGGCGCTGTGTTTGTCTCAAAGTTATTTAGTGATCGTCAATATGGCGGAAAAAAGAAAGCCTTAGAGAATGCCATTAAGTTTCGCGATCATAACCGCATGGTAGCAGAATTAGTGAAAGCCAATTACAAAAGCACAAAAAGAAAACCTTTCTACAATAGAAAGGCTAAAAATTCAACCGGAATTACTGGCGTTAATGAAATTAAAGGTTTAGTGAACGGGAAATTGGTACACTACTTCCAGGCCACCTGGAGTGAAAATGGGAAAATAAAGATCAAAAAATTCTACATTAACAGCAAACGAACTAGAGATGAAGCGTTTGAAGCCGCAGTCAAATATCGCAAGGAAATGGAAGAAAAGCTCTATCAAGAATGGCTGGAAAAGAATAAAGATAACCAGGAAGAAAATTAATACCGATAAAATCGGTATTTTAGCACAGTACCTGTTTAATCAAATTCCATTGAAAAGGGCGTTCAATAACTCATGAGCCCTTTTAAACTCAGTTTCCTCCACGTATAAATCAACACCGTTTAAGGTAGATGAGGAAGTTGTGCCCAAAATACCCAAATCGGGTGATTTTAACACACAACCTATGTGATTTCGTTCCAGTACTTCTTTAGCCTGTTCGGCAAAGGCCCGATTGGGAAAGTTCTTAACAAATTGCAAATTACCCATGCTTCGCTCCTAATTAAACTTTTTTAAAACTAAATAAAGCGTGGCTAATTAGCAACAAAATTGTTGTGTCCCCAAAGCCTTTGCTTTTATTTGTTATCACCCATTTTGTGTGGATTGGTTTTAGGGCGAACTCGTCAAAACAGCAAACCATTTCGGTTATTTCTGATCCCGATTGTTCAGGATGAGAAATTTTAACATCTGAAACTGGATGGCATTCAACTAACAAAAATTTAACCCATCTTAAACAGCAAAGTATGTGGTACCACCGTTCTCTGAGCGACGGCTAGCTCAAATAAGTCTCGCTTGCACGGGATTTACGACTCAGAGGGTCGTGTTACAAATGTGGTAGGAGCCAGATTTTTTTCATTTGCTTTTTCCTTTTTTTCTTGAAATAACCGCTCTCCTATCATTTAGCAGGCGGTTTTAAGTTAGCTGATAAGTTCGTCTTTTTTTGAATTTCAACAGATTAAAAAAAAAATTAAAATTTGTTGCTTTCTGCCCTCACTTCTTGATTTTTGTTTTAATTTTCTTAAAATATAGGCAATTAATTTTCCATTTAATTGTGGAAAATCAGGTGTATTTAATTAACATCAACTGGTTAGTTTAATGAAAAAGCGCTTCGAAAGCCACAAGGAAGTACCATTAGATGATTCAATCAGGTAGTACCAAATCCTTTAAAAATATCTACCGGAAAATTTATCTCGTTTTTTTAGGTCTTTCAATAATTTTTGTTTGTTTAATTGTTTATTTTCAAAAAAATATTATTAAACCAAATAAAATAATTCCGTTAGAAGGTTGGACATACAGTCCCAAAGACCTGTTTCAGGATTACTTTCATGATTTTAATCACGACGGCTCCAGTGAAAAGGTTCGATTCAAATTTCAATCCTACAACAATGAAATTGGGGTTGTTTATTACGATGCTGATGACAAGATAAAAGACCAATGGAATTTTGCAGAAAAATGGCTACCTAGGGCAGTCTATTTTTCGGATTATGATGGGGATTTATTTGATGAAGTTTACTTTTTCACCTTAGCCCATGATTCCCTTTTTTTATATGCTTTTGATCCAAGGCACAGAAATCAGTTCATCCTATACCGCGAATTTATTGCCCATGCACCCAAATCAAATCCCCATCCACAACATCTGTGGGATATATCCACACCGGAAGCTGTTTTTTTTGATGCAAATGATGACGGTTTTAAAGAGTGTTTTATCAGTTTGGCAGCTGGTCTTAGTTTATCTCCTCGTGGGCTTTTTCGCTTTGATATCGTACAAAAAAAAATCACTGCTCAAACAACCCAATTCGGTGCTTTTGTTGTAGGACCAAGACTGGTGGATTTAGACCATGATGGAGCTCCGGAAATTCTAATACAGAACAGCACCGCACCAGATAATTATCACTTCCCCGTTCCCTATAAGGACGATAATGCTTATTTAATGGTTTTCGACAAAAATTTAAATTTTTATTTCCCTCCTAAAGTCTATCCGGAATTTCGAAGCAGTGCAATCAGTCTTCCTTACACAATTGGTAACCGAACTTTCATTTTTACATCTTATTCCTATCATGGCAACCTGGATATTAATTCAAAGATTTATCTTTACAATTTCAAAGGCAGACAACTAAGAGAAAAAATGTTCCCCAAAGGCCTAACTTTAAGCCCATTCATCATTATTAAAAACAACCATGAACAATTGTATCTCGTCTCTTCAGAAAGCGGTGAAATTTTACGGCCTAATTTTAATTTGGATATTGTAAAAACCATTCAATTGGAATTTCCGGTTTTGTCTGTTTTGCATCAGGAAGACCTAGATGGTGATTTACGTAAAGAAATCATTGCCACAACCCAATCAGGATTTTATCTGATCATCTCGCCTGACTTTGAGCATTCTTATAAGCTCCCTCTTAAATATGAGATAACGGACATCCGCAATTTTAAAAGTAAGGAAAATTTTGGAAGCGAATTAATTATTCAAAAGGAAAATCACTTTTACAGATTCCAATATATTGCCAATCCCCTTTACAACTGGCGGTTTGTCATTTTCTTATTTGCCGTTGCCATTGTCTATTTAATTTCAAGCGGATTATTCTTAACATGGCAAAAACTATCAGCCAATATCAATGTCCACCGGAATCTCTTTCAATTTACGTCTGCCGGCTTATGCATTATTAATCATCGTTTTCAGATTAATTACCTGAATGGTAACTTTGAGCATCATCTCTTTTTATCAAAACATATTGAGAGTAAAAAGAACTTTTACCTGGCTCTGGAAGAACAGCCGACCGTTATCGATTTTATCACAAGTTTAATTAAAAAAAGAACATTTCAGGAAAAAGAAATTGTTGTTCGCACTGATCAAGGTTCAAAACTAATTCTTTTACGTGGTTATGTTTTACCAGGATTATTTAAAATACCAGCCGGTTTTTTAATTGAAACACTATTGCAGGATCAAAAAGTATCCACACAAAAATTAGAACTGTGGACCAAAACGGTTCAGCGTATGGCGCATGACATTAAAACTCCTTTAGCTACATTGCAATTAATTTTACAATCGATCCGAATGCGTTTACCTAAATCTCCGCAAGTTGAAAGCGCCAATATTAAAAAAGACCTTGAAATCATGGATCAGGAGCTAAAACGGATTCGGGAAATGACAAAACACTTTTTACGTTTTACAAATTTAGAAAAGCCCCACTTTCAACCAGTCTCGCTCAAAAAGATTTTTAAAGACGTTTTGCAAAAATTTGATTTCTTTACTACAGATGGCCTCGAAATTAAGCTTGATCTGGATGAAATACACGATCGATTATTAGCCGATCCGGTTTTGCTGGAAATGTGCTTTCAGGTTATTATTGAAAACGCTATTGATGCCCTGAAAGGTAAAGGGGCAATCATGATTTCTTCTTCATTAATTGAACAAATTGATGAAAATTTCAAACAATATTTAGAAATTGAAATTATGGACAACGGGCCGGGAATAAGCCCGGAAATTCTTGATAAAATTTTCGATCCCTTTTTTACCACAAAAGAGAACGGAACCGGCATGGGACTTACTCTTGCTAAAAAGATCATCGAAGACCATGACGGTAAAATTGAAATTGCATCTAAAAAAGAAAAACCTACTCAGGTTCGAATCCTGATTCCGTACAAAGAACCTGCTGAAGAAACCAACGCTTAAAAAATGTTGAATTTTGAATGTTGAATGTTGAATGAGTTTGCTTAGTAAGTTTTTAGGCTACTTGTCCATTCAACCATTCACCTATTCAACTATTCATCTAATCCAGCTTAATTTAAACTCATTTCATCAACACCATCTTTTTGACCGCCCTTTTTCGACCGGCAATTATCTGGTAGTAATAAATACCGCTGGCCAGACCATCTGCATTAAAATGCACCTTATGAACACCTGCTTTTTGTTTTTTATTTACCAGATTGGCAATTATTTTACCACTGGCATCAAATACTGTTAGTTTAACCATCGTATTCTGATTTAACACATATTTAATGGTGGTTTGCGGATTAAACGGATTTGGGAAATTTTGCTGTAGTAAAAAAGTTTTAGGAAAATTTTTCAGATCAACAAAGCTGGCGGTTTCTTGCACATGAATGGTTATCGGTACCTGAATAAAGCCTTCGTCCGGGTCATTGGTTGTGAGTTGAATTTCTGTACTGTAGTTACCTACCACTCCAGAGCCAGTAAAATGGACAGTCAGATAGGCATAATTCTCTGGTGATAGCAGCATATTACTCTGGTCTACCGTAAATTGCGGATTAGTACTTTGAATATTGCTAACTTCAAGGTCCTGCACACCTGTATTAATAATCGCCAAATAGTAAGAGGCGGGTGTGTTAATGCCCACCGTATCCATGGTAACCTGCAGCGGGCTAACCACAAGCTCAGGATCGGAAGGAACCGGTAATCCGGAAATACTGGGTAGTCGATCGACAAATTCCGGATGGTCAATAAACGGATTGCGGTTGTGTTGCCAGTTGTTGTAAATGCGATCGTTGCGGCTCCGTTCCCAGCTATCTACCGTATCGATCCAATGCCAATCATACAGGGTTGACTTTTTTCCAAAAACCGGATCACTACTTGTGGTTGAGGGCGTGTAATCGACCAGTTCCAGGTCATAGCCTTCTTCGCCTTCGTAACGCACTACCATGTAGTACATCATTCGTGCCACATCGCCTTTGTCTTCGTCCCGCGGTTCCCATGAATCGCCATCGTAATAGCAATTGGTAACTCCATCAGGATCGGTGTAAAGGCTGCCGCCATTATCAAAATCGAGATTGCCACGTTTGCTGTTAACCGAAACGTCGCAAGGCCGGATATGATGCACATCGCTTCCGGCCGGAGGAGTGGTTCCAAAATCACCATGCGATTTTGCCCAGACATGCTCGCGGTTCCATTGATCTGCATTTCCCCCGTGGTTGGATTTAGGATAAGACCATCCGGTGTAAATCAAAATCACATTGTTCGGATTGGCCGGGTCCTCATCCGTATCAGAAAGAATATCCCACAGGTCGCTGTAGGAATATTGGGTGTGGCCTTTGATTATGTTGTGCAAGGCACTTTTCAAATCGCTGCCCCATTTGTTTTGCGTTGCATTGTAATAAGATTCTTCGTAATTGGCCTGAGCAGAAGTTTCAATAATGATGGGATGAATGCCATGGTCCAATTCAATATGTAAAAAATCGGTGTAATTAACGTTTTGGTCGCTTTCGAAGGTTATTGAAAAATTCATATCGCTTTGTGGTGATAACGGTACAGGATTCAAATCGGTACTAAAAACATTTTCTTCGAAATCAGCGCTAAGCACCTGGACGACTTGATCGGAATTATTGTGAATGGTTAAAATTTGCTCGTACTGTTGATAAGCCGTAACCGAGCCAAAATCCACAATAGTGTCCGACACAGTAACCATTTGCCAGTCACTCTGAGCTGTTAAATTCTGTAAACCTAAAAAGGCAATAAAAATAATTGAAATTAAAAACCTCATGGTCGTTCTCCATTTTAATGTCAAATGTGGTTATTATTTTTCAACTCACTAGACCACTCTAAAAAGTCTCTTCAGTCATTTAGAATTCCATTTGAACGGACGAGAAATTTTCTACTTTATAAGAATAAAAATTTTCTCAAAGTGCTCCTTCTCAAAATAATGGAAGAAACTTCCCGGAGTGGGCTCAATTCATAAAATTTAAAATTCAACATCTCCCTGCCGGTGTGTTTTAATCAATACATTAATCTCTTTTCTGACGCGCATTAGTTCCATGGTGTAATGAGCTACAGCATCCTGCGATTCATGATCACTGCGAATTAATTCCTGAAATTCCTGCGCTTTTTTTTCTAAGCTCCATTTTTTCAATTGAAAAATGCAATCTCTGGCAAATTTAAAAGGATCATTAAATTCCATTAAATCCAGAGCCGAAAGCGCAGCCTGAACATCCACCGCTTCCTCAAACTGCAACATGACGCTTTTGGCATCAACAATGCCTCGTTCTTCCAGTTCAGTAACAATAGCTTCGTAAACTTCAATGAATGACGGCGTTTCAAACATGTCGTAGGATAACTGAGAAACAAGAAAGTTCCGTACTTTTTCATCTCCATTTAAAAGCAGATAAACAACACCGGCTTCGGCAAGGTATTGCCCACGATGGAAACGATCTTCCTTTTCCGGGGTAATCTCCGCCTCAGGTTCTTCCTTTTTGCTCCATCTGCGTCGACGTTTTTCCAATTTCCGGTATTGTTCAATTAACAATGCTTCATTTATTTGCAACAAATCCGAAATTAACGGCAGGTAAAGTCCTGTTATTAAAGCATCATTTAATTCCAGTAAATTCTCCAACAATTGCATTACAAATTGATTTTTGGCTTGCAACGAGGGTTTTGGATTTTCTTCAAAAAACGAATTAATCTCAAATTCAATGGGAGTGAGCTGAGATTTAAGGTAAGGTTCCAGCGCTTTCAGATCGTTTTTTCTTAAGAATGAATCGGGATCTTCATCTGCAGGTAAAACAGCAATGTAAGCATTTAAACCGTTTTTCTCCAGAATGTAACCGTTTCTTAATGCTGCTTTACGCCCGGCAGCATCGCCATCGTAAAGCAACAAAACCTTTTGTGTGTAACGGCCTAACAACCTGGCCTGGTAATCGGTTAAAGCTGTTCCGGAAGAAGCTACCACATTGGTTTGGCCATGTTCCACCAACTGTAAAAGGTCAAAATAACCTTCCACCAAAATCACATAATCTTCTTCACGAATTCGGTTGATGGCCTGGTACAGCCCGTAAAGAATGGAGCCTTTTTTGTAAATGGGACTTTCCGGACTGTTCAGGTACTTAGGCTGTTGTTCTTCGCGCAACTGCCGCCCGCCAAAACCAATAATTTTACCACTCAAATTGTGAAAGGGAAACATCACCCGGTGGCGGAATTTATCAATAAAGGATTCGCTGTAATAGCTTCGATTTATTAAACCTAATTTTTCAGCTTCAGCCAAATCCACGCTATTCTTCTTTAAAACATCCAGAAGGGCTGTTTTGGCGTCTGGCGCATAGCCCAATTGAAATTTGCGAATCGTCTTTTCCGATAAACCACGTTTTTTAAAATATTGCAGCCAGTTGCGATTTTCTTTTTTAAAAAGATTCTCTTCGAAAAATTTGGCGGCAATCTCGTTAATTTGGTACAGTTTTTCGAAAAAAGTACGTTCTTTGATCTGAGTCTGTAAGTCTTCTTCCGGAAGGGGAATACCAGCAAAATCAGCCGCCCGGCGCAGCGCTTCAATAAAGGACAGTTTTTCATATTCCATGATAAAGGTAAACAAATTACCGCCTTTACCACAGCCAAAACAATGGAAAATTTGCTTTGAAGGACTTACAATAAAAGAAGGCGTTTTTTCAGTATGAAAAGGACAAAGCCCTTTAAAATTTTGACCGGCTTTTTTTAATGAAACAAACTGGGAAATGTAATGAACAATGTTTACAGCTCCACGAATTTCATCTATTTTTAAAGGACCAATTTTTCCCATAATTAATTAAAAAATATTAAGG
>JAGHBR010000408.1 GCA_021160885.1 Caldisericaceae bacterium | reverse complement strand
GTTTTTGTAGAAACTTTAAATCAGAAGAAGACATTAATGGAAAGTAAGGATGAAACCATAAAAGAAAGAATTTCGGAAATTTTTGAATTTTTAACCAATGATGAGGAGAATCAAAAATGAAAATTGCCTTTACAGCTCAAGGAAATGGTTGGTATGAAAAAGTCGATTTACGTTTTGGACGGGCGCGCGGTTTTTTTGTGGTAGATACTGAAACCGAAGAGGCAGATTTTATCGACAACACGGTTAATCTGGAGGCGGCTCACGGAGCAGGTACCAGTGCTGCTCAAAACGTGATTAATGCCGGGATTGAAGCTTTAATTACCGGACACGTGGGACCCAAGGCCGGTTCTGTTTTAAAAAATGCCGGTATCAAGGTTTACACTACGGAAGGTAACATCACGTTGAAAGATGCTTACCAGAAATTTAAAGAGGGAAAATTAGAAGAACAAAAGTTGTAAGCGTTTAGGGTATGGGATTCATCAAAGCATTACTAATTCGGAATTGGAAAAGGAGATTGGTGCTTTGAAACACGAAAAGATGAGTTTTGTTTAACTATTAAACCATTCAACTAAAAAACCTTGTACATTTAACCATGAACTCAATGTTTAACCAAAAAAAGGAGGATAAGAAATGCCGTGGGGAGATCGCACAGGTCCTTTAGGTCATGGACCGAGAACAGGCAGAGGTCTGGGCTATTGCGCAGGTTATGACAGCCCGGGCTACACCAGAGGTACTCCGGCTGGACGCGGTTATGGTTTTGGCCGTGGTTGGTTCGGGCGCGGCTGGGGACGCGGCTTTGGTTTTGGCCGCGGATTTGGCTGGCGCTGGAATTGGCCCTGGCCTCAAACTGCAACCAGCCGTGAAGCTGATAGCAGCGCTAAAACCAGCCAAACTGAGATAAGCTCAATAAGGGATGAGCTGAGCAGTTTAAAATCAGCCGTGGAGGGGTTAATGAACCGAATTAATTCTTTGACCAGCAAAGAAGAAGACAGGGAAGAGAAATAAAGTATGGAGCGCTCTCCTTATGGAGAGTGCTCTTTTTTTAATTATTGGGTAGTGAGTAAAAAAGAAGGGATTAAATATGCTTTTGGGAAGAGGACGTGGCGCTGGGCGTGGACAGGGCTCTGGCGCAGGTAGAGGTAGAGGACAGCGTGGTGGATTGGGGCCGGTTGGTAATTGTGTTTGCCCCTCATGCGGGACGAAAGTTGCACACCAGCCAGGTACTCCTTGTACCGATATAAAATGTCCAAAATGTGGCACACCAATGATGAGGGAATAAAAAAAGGAGGCCCAAATATGGCCGAAAAACAGGTTAAGATCGGTATTATTATTTGCGATCGCTATCGCAACTGTGCAGGCGGTAAATGTTTAAAAGCGTTGAAAAATCGTGAAGGCGCTTTTAGCTATTATCAGGATGTTGATGTAGAGTTAGTCGGCTACACCACTTGCGGTGGTTGCCCTGGAGGTAACATCGAATACGCACCTGCTGAAATGAAAAAGAATGGCGTTGATGTCATACATCTGGCAACGGGCATGTTAGTAGGATATCCGCCCTGTCCCTATTTAAAGTATTTTAAAGAATTTATTGAAATGCATCATAAGGTTAAAGTGGTTTATGGGACTCATCCTATTCCTCAAAGTTATTTTTTAACACACAAAGAATTGGGTAGCTGGCAAGGTGAAGAGTGGAGGGAAATCATTACGCCAGAACTTACGGAGGAAGAGCAACGCATAAAATACAGTTAACGAATTTCGGAGGTGAAAATGACAGTTCCCAGAAATCAGAGTATGGGAAGCGGTGGCTATTGTATTTGTCCCAAATGTGATTACCGTGCGCCGCACCAGCGGGGCATTCCCTGTCAGGATCAACGTTGCCCAAACTGCGGAGCTAAACTAATGCGTGAAGGTTCTTATCATCATCAACTGCTATTGGAAAAAAGAAAAAAAATGAGCGGTAAAAATGCCCAGAATTGAACCATTTGAACGTCATCTGGCAGAGTATGAACAATGGTTTGAAAATAACAGATGGGCCTATTTTTCTGAGCTTGAGGCTATTAAAAGACTTTTACCGTTTAAAGAAAAAGGCGTTGAGATTGGCGTAGGGAGCGGTTTATTTGCTAAACCGCTGGGCATTAAAATAGGCCTGGAACCTTCTCCTAAAATGGCAGAAATGGCCAGAAAAAGAGGAATTAAAGTCGTCGAAGGTGTTGCAGAAAAATTACCTTTCGAAGATGAAACGTTCAATTTTGCTTTAATGGTCACTACCATTTGCTTTCTGGACGATGTTGGCAAGAGCTTGCTGGAAACAAATCGCATTCTCAAAAGTGAAGGACATATTTTAATTGGCTTTGTTGATCGCGAAAGCCCTATCGGCCAACAATACGAAAAAAATAAAGAAAAAAATGTCTTTTATCGACTGGCGACTTTTTACTCTGTGCCTGAAGTGATTCTTTTTTTACAAAACGCAGGCTTTTCTGATTTTGCTATTAGACAAACCCTTTTCAAACCTTTGGATCAAATTAATGCTTTGGAACCGGTAGAAGAGGGATATGGAAAAGGTTCATTTATTGTCATTCGGGCAAAAAAACGTAAAAATATAGAGCGTAGGATTTCAAGTGATCTCAAGTAGAGAGATGCTGGATGATTGAAGTTAGATGTTGGCTCAATGTTGATCCAGTGTAGTGAAAAACCTTCATCTTTACAATCAGTGAGGATTAATCCATGAAAGTAACCATCGTTTTTGACAACATTAGTAACAGAGCCGATTTAATCGCTGACTGGGGCTTTGCTTGCGTCATCGAAACCGAGCAGCGCCAAATTTTGTTCGACACGGGCGCTGACGGACGCATTTTAATGCACAACCTGGAGCGGTTAAAGATCGATCCCAAAAGTATTGATACGGTCTTTATTTCACACAATCATTTTGACCATATTGGGGGAATTTCTGCATTCTTAAATGCCAATGATCAGGTGGTGGTTTATTTGCCCCGGTCTTTGCGGGGCGTGCGTAAAGCTAAAAAGGTCATTCATATCGATCAAAAAGCGCGCAAGCTTGAAGACAATCTCTTTACCACCGGAGAGCTACAGGGTATTGAACAATCGCTAATCATTCCAACGAGCAAGGGCCTGATGCTATTTGTCGGCTGTTCACATCCCGATATGAAACAGATTTTAAATGTTGCCGCTACTTTTGGCCCGCTTTACGGCATTTTAGGCGGTTTGCACGGTTTTGATCAGTACGAACTGTTTGAATCATTAAAATTTATTTGTCCCACTCACTGTACACAACATCTAAAAGAAATTAAAGAACGCTTTACGGAAAAAGTTTTTCCTGGCGGCGTCGGTCAGGTTTTTGAATTTTAAAGTGAAAAAGGAGTTTTTATGGAATTACGCAATCCCTTTATTCTTCCCCCACTCAAACTGGGTTACGCAGACCAGAATGGAACCATTAACGAACAGCATCTTCGTTTTTATAGAGAGCGCAGCGCTTTTTTAGGAGCTGTTACTCTGGAACCTTTGTACCTGGACAGGGGCCTGAGAGAAATTCCAACCCAGATCGGCATTGACCATGAGGATAAATTACCTGGCTTAAAAAAATTAGTCGAAGTGATTCGCCAACAGGGAGCTAAGACCATTGCCCATTTAAATCATCCGGGACGCATGGCGAATCCCAAAATTCCCGGCAACTATTTTCTTTCTTCAACGGACAAACCATGTGAAAATGGTGGAGCCGTACCTCAACGGATGGAAGAAGAAGACTTTGAAACAGTCGTTAATCTTTTTGTCTCGGCAGCCCAACGCGCTGAAAAGGCTGGTTTTGATTTTATTGAACTGCAAATGGGCCATGGCTATCTGTTGGCGCAGTTTATTTCTCCGGCCGTCAATGATCGCCAGGATGAATTTGGTGGCAGTTTCGAAAATCGGATTCGATTTCCCTTAATGGTTTTAAAAGCAATACAGCAGGCCTGTTCATTGCCGGTTATTGTGCGTTTAAGCGGCGATGAAATGATTCCCAACGGCATTAAGGTTCAGGAGATGATCGCTTTGGCGCAAATCTTGGAGAAACAGGGAGTAGCCGCTATTCATGTTTCGGTCGGGACGGTTTGTTCAACGCCACCCTGGTTTTTTCAGCACATGTTTGTACCAAAAGGCAAAACCTGGGATTTAGCCCGTTTAATTAAGCGTGAAATTAATATTCCTGTGATTTTTGTTGGTAAAATCAATCGCTTTGAAGATATTAAACGTTTGCAGGAAGAATATCAGGCAGATTATCTGGCCGTTGGTCGGGCTTTAATTGCCGATCCTTTGTTTATTGGCAAATATTTGGGACAGGTTAAAGGTCAGCTGCGTCCCTGTTTGGCCTGTTCTGAAGGTTGCCTGGGCGGCGTAAAAGGCGGCCGCGGATTGCATTGCGTGGTCAATCCTCTGGTAGGTGAGGAGATGCCTGATTTCCGAAAAGCTGAGATTGCCAAAAAGGTTGCGGTTGTTGGTGGTGGTTTGGCCGGCATGCAGGCAGCGATTACCCTGGCGGAACGCGGCCATCGGGTAGATTTGTTTGAAAAGGAACAGTTGGGCGGTCAGTTCAATCTGGCCTGGTTGCCCCCTAAAAAAGAATCTTTAAAGAATATTGTGGACTTTTTCGTAGATGAGATTCGTGAAAAAGGTGTAAATCTAATTTTAAAAGAGGCAAATAAACAAGATATTTTGGCTGCCGGTTACGACGCCGTTGTTTTGGCTACCGGCGCTAAACCTAAAATACCGCCTATTAAAGGATTAAAAAATTATTACTGGGCGGAATTCTTAAAAGACGAAAATTTACCAGAGAACCAAAAAGTGGTGGTCATTGGTGGTGGATTGATAGGTGTCGAAATTGCCAGCAAACTGGTAGACCATGACAATGAAGTGGTCATCATTGAAATGTTAGGTGAGATTGCCCGTGGTATGGAAATGATTGAAAAGGCCCTGACCTTGAAAAAATTAAAAGAACACCAGGTGCCAATTTACTTAAATGCCCGCGTTACAGAAATTAAAGATGACCAGGTGTTCGTAAGTGCAGAAAATGATTTTGTCATCAAAAATGTGGATAAAATTGTTTTGGCCGCAGGCATGGAGCCCTTTAATCCTTTGCAAAAAGAATTGCAGGAACATTTGCCGGTTTACGTTGTCGGCGACGCGCGACAGGTAGGCAAGGCTCAGGAAGCAATCCGCGATGGCTTTTTGACTGCATTAAAAATTTAACATGTAGGAGAGGTCATGCGTTTACTCATGCTTTATTGTTCAAGATTTTCGTACAGAACCAGCGTTAAAGGACTGGAAAATGTAGAAGAGGTACAGGAAGAGAATACATTTGAGAATGCGTTGGTGGGATTCATTCATATAGAGCCCGAAGACGAACAGAAACTTTCGGCTATAGAAACAAAATTGGTAAAAAACTTAAAGTGGGCAGCTCGTAAAAATGAAACCAACCGGATTGTTTTACACTCGTTTGCCCACCTGTCTGAAAAGAAAGGCGACCCTGAAGTAACCAAAAAGCTTTTTAACAATGCCGAAGAACGGTTGAAATCAGCAGGTTACGAAACAGCGCAAACGCCTTTCGGATACTTTTTAGACATTGATGTTCAGGCGCCCGGACATTCATTTGCGCGTTTGTTTAAGGAATTTTAAGGATGGAAGAAAGCTATCAACAGGCGGTCAGTCTAATTCGCCAGGCAAAAAGGGCGGTGGCTTTTACAGGCGCTGGGATTTCTGTGGAAAGTGGCATCCCGCCTTTTCGCGGACCCAATGGCCTGTGGAGTAAGTATGATCCGATCGTTCTGGACATCAATTATTTTTACAACAATCCTTTGCATTCCTGGCAGGTCATTAAAGAGATCTTTTATGATTATTTTGGCCAGGCCAAACCAAATGCCGCCCATTATATTTTAGCGGATTGGGAAAAGGACGGCTTGATTCATGCGCTGATTACACAGAATATTGATCATTTACATCAACAGGCTGGCAGCAAAACGGTTTATGAATTTCACGGCGCTTCGCGTTTTTTACGTTGTGACCAGTGCCAGTTCAGAATAGATGCTTCACAAGTTGATTTATCTGAATTGCCCCCGCGCTGTCCAAAGTGTAATAATGTAATGCGACCTGACTTTGTCTTTTTTGGAGAACCGATTCCCGAGCCGGCAAATTCGCTTTCTTTAAGAGATGCAGAAATAGCGGATCTGTTTATTGTAATTGGCACAACAGGAGAAATAATGCCGGCTTCATTAATCCCCCGGCTGGCTAAAGAGCGGGGAGCTCAAATCATTGAGATTAATCCACAACCAAGCAATTTTACCAATACCATTACAGATCTCTTTTTGCAGGAAAAGGCAAGCGCGGCTTTACAAAAATTGGATTCATTAATAAAAGTAAAGGTAGTTTGAAAATGACTAAAAACCAATCAAAGCCAGCTGCCACATCATTTGTAGCTACTTTGCAAAAGGCTGCTGTGAATATTGGGCAGGCTTTGCCGATTATTGTCGGTGTTTTATTGCTTTTTGGACTTTACCGCAATTTTATTCCTAACACATTTTTAAGGCAAATCTTTACAGGAAATATCTTTAAAGACACCTTCATGGGTTCTGTGGCTGGTAGCATTCTGGCAGGAAATGCAGTAAACAGTTACATCATTGGTGGTGAATTGTTAAAAGACGGGGTGAGCCTTTACGCGGTTACGGCTTTTTTAGTTACCTGGGTTACGATTGGAGTTGTACAGTTTCCTGCTGAAGTGGCTTTTTTAGGAAAGTCGTTTGCCATAAAACGTAACTTTTTAAGTTTTGTGCTCAGTTTTTTAGTGGCTATTGCAACCGTTATAACGTTGAAAATTTTGGGTTAAATCAATGGAAAAAAATCAAAACGAAAATAAAATCCAGCCCCAAAGAGGTAAGGGCAGGTACTATTTTTTAACAGCGATGCTTCTGATTTATGCTGGGGCTTATTTGTTTGAACCTCAAAAAACCTTGAAATCATTAGAAATTAGCGGACATTTGTTTGTCGATCTAATTCCCGTGCTGATTTTTGTTTGGTTGATCATGGCCTTAATAAACTATTTTCTTAAGCCGCAAAAAGTAAAAAAGCTGATGGGCAAAGAGTCGGGTTGGAAAGGATGGTTACTTGCCATTATTTTGGGAATTATTAGCCATGGTTCGGTTTACGCCTGGTATCCTTTGTTGAAAGATTTAAAAAATCATGGCATGCGTGAGGGCTTGATTGCAGGGTTCATTTACAGTAGGGCAATAAAAATTCCTTTTATTCCCTTGATGATTTATTATTTTGGCCTGAAGTTTTTTATTGTACTTACAATTTATATGATCATTGGGGCGATTCTTGAAGGACTGCTATTAGAAAAAATCTAAATTCTGGAGACAAAATGTACAAATATTTATTCGGCCCGGTTCCCTCTAGGCGGCTTGGAATTTCATTGGGGATTGATTTAGTGCCTTACAAAACCTGTACTCTAAATTGTATTTATTGTGAATGTGGTAAAACAACTAATTTAACACTCGACCGAAAGGAATGGGTACCTACTAAAAATGTAATTGAAGAATTAGAACATTATTTGAATAATCATACGACTCCCGATACCGTTACTTTTTCTGGCTCAGGTGAACCAACTTTGCATTTAGGAATAGGGGAAATTCTCAACTATCTGAATAGTAGAAAAGATGGATATAAAACAGCAATTTTAACCAATGGCACATTATTTTATGATAAACAGGTACGAGAACAAATTTTATCTGCTGATCTGGTATTACCTTCATTAGATGCTGCCCTGAACAGGGCTTTTAAGAAAATTAATCGACCACATCCTGAGTTAAAAATTGAACAAATTATTGAAGGCTTAATTGCATTCCGGAAAGAATTTTCTGGTTTAATCTATTTGGAAGTTTTCATTGTGCCAGGAATTAATGATAAGCAACAAGATTTACTCGCTTTAAAAGAAGCCATTTTAAAAATAAAACCAGATGGTGTGCAATTAAATACTCTTGATAGACCTGGCGCAATTTCAACTATTCGCGCCGCCACACGTAGTGAATTAAAGCAAATTTTAGAATTCTGGCAATTACCAAATGCCGAAATTATTGCAAAACCAGTTAACAGGAAAATGACTGGCGCCTATCGAAATGATATTGAATCTGCCATTTTAGAAACGATTGCCAGACGTCCCAGCACTCTGGAAGATTTGGCTGAAATTTTAAATCTGCACATCAATGAGATCAATAAATATTTAGACGTGCTTGAGGCTCAGGGCAAGATAAAAGTTACCTTACAGGGAAGAGGATTCTTTTATTCCTTACGTTAGTATTTATTCGTTGTATCTAAACTTTTAAATAGTCATCAAATAGGGAAATAAATTAAGAAATCAGGGTTCATGATTGAGTGAGAACGTTGAACAAGAGAAGGGATAATAGATGAAGTTAGCAGTAGGAACAGACGATTTACAGAACATTCGGAGTGGGCATTTTGGCGAAAGCCGATTATACAAAATTTTTGAGGTCCAAGATGGGCAAATTACTTCGGACGAAGTTAGAGAGAATCCTTTTGTGAAAAATGATCATCATGAATACGAACATGGCCAGACCCAAAATATCATGAAACTTCTTAGTGATTGTGATATTTTCTTAGCTCGCAGCATGGGCCTGCATTCCATGCCTAAATTGTTACAAAAAGGTAAAAAACCGCTGATTACCAAAATTACCAGCATTGAAGATGCTGTTGGCAAATTGTTGAACGGGGATTACAGCAATTTCAAATGTTTTAATAGCGAAACTAATAAATTAGAATCCTGTGACGGGAGATTGTAACATGTTAGACCAGTCAGTTTCCAAAGTCGAAGTTCGCGGCTTAACCGCCCGCTTTTATGATCAGATCCTGAACTGGGGCAGTTTGGGGAAATACGGCCGTTTTTTAAAATCGGCTATTGCCCTGCTGGATATTCAGCCCCGGGATGCTATTTTAGATTTAGGCTGTGGTACCGGCAAAAACGATTGCCTGATGGCTGAATATTTGAATCTTGAAGGGCGGATTGTTGGCGTGGACATTGGCCAGGAGATGGCTGAGCAGTTTGAAAAGAACTGCGGAAAATTTAAGAATATTCGTTTGCATCAACAGAGCATTTTAGAACCTTTGCCTTTTGAAAACGAATTCGACAAAGTGTTCATGTCTTTTGTGTTTCATGGTTTTACTCAGGAAAATCGTAAGAAGATCATTGATAATGCTTACCGCGTTTTAAAGGCAGATGGTCAGTTGATTGTGCTGGATTTTAATGAATTTGAATTTGCAAAAAAACCGCTCTGGTTCAGGGTTGGTTTTAAGGCGATTGAGTGTCCGCTGGCCTTTGAATACATCAAAATAAACTGGAAAGAGCAATTAAAAACCTGGGGCTTTGAAATGTTTGAAGAACATCTCTGGTTTATGGACACTTTGCGTCTATTTAAAGCGAAGAAATTCAGTTAAGGTTAATGTTTTCTAAAAGATAAATTTATTAATAAGAGACGCGCAGCAAATAAATACATTAAGAATGTCATCCCCGCGCAAGCGGGAATCCCTAAGTTGAATGGTTTGGAGAATCCTAAATATTTTTAAAGGTCTCTAAATAAGTTTAACTTATTTTTATTGCGTTTTTCAAAGGTTTCTTATTTAACTTTTGAAAAATAGCAGGATTAGTGATGGTTGGGATAACTGTGTGAGAGGATAATATCATGTTTCTGGTCGGGATTACAAAGCACGCATTATTAATTACCAGTTTTGTTTTTATTATGATGCTTTTAATCGAATATATTAACGTGCAAACCCATGGTAAGTGGCAGCAATCTTTTCTGCAAAATCGTTTTAGACAATATTTATTGGGTACATTTTTAGGCATTATCCCGGGCTGTCTGGGCGCTTTTACGGTTGTTTCACTCTATTCACATCGATTAATGAGCTTTGGCGCGCTGGTCGCCACGATGATTGCTACCAGCGGCGATGAAGCCTATGTAATGTTTTCGTTATTTCCCATAAAAGCATTATTATTGAATATTGTTTTGTTTATTGTAGCAATTTTAAGCGGCTACCTGGTTGATCTTGTTTATAAAAGACAGGATGTTCTGCTGTCTGGTGTAGAACATGAATTGAAATTACACCAACCGGAAGTTTGTCATTGCCTTCAAAAAAATCAACTGCTGCCTCAGTTGAAAAATATCAATTTTCCGAGGGCTTTACTTATAGGAATGATGTCTATTTTCCTATTTGGTTTGCTTAGTCAAACGATTGGCCCAAAAAGCTGGAACTGGGTAAAAGTCACTTTGTTTATTAGTTCTTTATTTGCTCTGTTTGTTGTTGTTACTGTTCCGGACCATTTTCTGGAAGAACACCTCTGGGAACATGTGTTAAAACGCCATTTGCTTAATATATTTTTGTGGACCTTTGGCGCTTTACTGGTCATTCATTTTCTGGAAAATTATTTGGATTTGCAAGCCTGGATTCAAAGCAATTTATTCACCATTTTGCTGATCGCTGTTCTGGTCGGTATCATTCCTGAATCAGGGCCACACATGGTTTTCGTGACCTTGTTTGCCAGCGGAGCAATTCCTTTTAGCATCTTGTTAGCCAGCTCGATTGTACAGGATGGACATGGAACCTTGCCCCTATTGGCGGTCTCTAAAAAAGGATTTGTAATTTTAAAGGTTATTAATGTTCTGGTTGGTCTGGTGGTTGGGGGAATTGGTTTGCTGTTAGCCGGTTGAACCGGCTGGTTAAAAAAGATGAATAATTTAATCCGTTAGTTTTATAATCCGAATGATTTTTTGTTTTAACGATTTAAAATCATCGATTTTCTCAACATTAAACCATTGAATGCGTTCGTCGGCGCGGAACCAGGTTAACTGACGTTTGGCATAGCGGCGTGAGTTGCGTTTGATTTGTTCAACCATTTCTGCAAAAGTTAATTGATTCTGTAAATAAGCGATTACCTCTTTGTAACCCACGGTGTTAAGCGAGTTTAATTTTGGGCTGTAGCCTTTTTCCAGAATCATTTTTACCTCGTCAACCAGTCCCAAAGACAGCATTTCGTCTACCCGCTGGTTGATGCGCTGGTAAAGCGCCTGGCGTTCCATGGTTAATCCCCAGAACACGGGTTTAAATGCGGCCGGTTCTGGTTTTTGTTGATGAAAATAGGAAAATGGCTTTCCGGTAATGCGGAAGACTTCCAGGCTGCGTAAAATGCGCTGCCTATCGTTGAGGCTGATTTTGGCCGCGTACTCCGGATCAACGGATTGAAGTTCCTTGTAAAGTTTAGGCAAGCCCTCGTTTTTAAGCTGTTCTTCAAGCTGTTGGCGGACGGTTTCGTCTTTAGCATCCAGTTCAAAAATACCATCTACCAATGCCTTGATGTAAAAGCCCGAACCGCCTACCACTAATGGAATTTTTCCCTTTTTAAAAATCTGATCAATGGAAGAACGCGCTTCCTTGCCGAACATGCCGGCGCTGTAATAATCATCGGGATCACAGATGTCAATAAAGTGATGGGGGACTTGCTTGCGGAATTCCGCCTCCGGTTTGGCCGTGCCGATGTCCATGTAGCGGTAAATTTGACGGGAATCAGCCGAGACGATTTCAACGTCTGCTTTTTCGGCAATCAGTTTAGAAAGAAATGTTTTGCCAATACCGGTTGGTCCAACAATAAAGTGCACTTTGCGCTGCATGTCAGGGAATTCGTTTAAATTTGCGATCCAACTCTTCCAGGTCAATGGTCACAATAACCGGGCGTCCATGGGGACAGAAGAAAGGCGTTTCGCAGGCGAACAACTGATCCACCAGGTTTTGCATTTCGGCCTGACTTAATTTTTCGCCGGATTTAACAGCGTTTTTACAGGCAAAAGCAGCGGCCACCTTGTGCAGATGGTCAAAATCGTGTAAAGGTTCATTGCGGTAATAATCAATGATGTCCAGTAAAATCTGCGATTCGCGGCCTACTTTAACATCAGCCGGCATGGCCTCAATGACGATGGTTGTGCCGCTAAAAACCTTGATGCTAAAACCGATTTTGTTCAGGACTTCATGTATTTCTTTAAAAACCATGAAGTCATCGTAATTAAGCGTAATCTTTTGCGGGAACAATAATTTTTGTCCGCCAACGCCACCTTGTTTTTGCAGGGCTTTAAGAGTCCGCTCAAAAAGAATGCGTTCGTGCGCCACATGTTGGTCAATAATCACCATGCCGCTTTTAATTTCGGAGATGATGTACCGGTTGTGTAATTGCCAAAACTGTACATCACCTGCAAAGTGCGGTTGCTGGCGCGTTTCAGGCAGCATGGTTTCTAAGGTTGAGGGCTGTGTGGACGCATTTTCGGTCTCTTTTTGTGGCTCCGGCTCAAAATAGGTTAAACTCAATTGCGCGCCGCCACTGTAACGCCCCATGTAGCGTTTTTTATGACGCATCTCGGCAATAATCTGGCGGGGCTGCTCACTTTTATCGATCACCTGCTTCAGGGCGCTGCCCTCGGGTGTAGTGCTGAATTCGGGAATCACGCCTTCGTCGTTTAACACTTTACGTACCGTGCTGATCACAAAGTAGTAAAGACTGCGGTCATTGGAAAATCGCACTTCCATTTTGGTGGGATGCACATTTACATCCACCAGCCCCGGATCCATTTCCAGGTAAAGCACGTAAATCGGATATTCGCCACTGTGAATCAAGTTACCGTAAGCCTGAAAAATGGCGTGATTTAATGCCCTGTCCTGAAT
>JAGHBR010000413.1 GCA_021160885.1 Caldisericaceae bacterium | reverse complement strand
GGTTAAATAAGACACAAAATATTATGATATGGTTTTCCTGTTAATATTAAGCTTTCACACCCTTCAAACATCGATTACCAATGATTTTCGACTTGTGCTCAATTCTAAAGATAAAAATTTTCATTGAGATAGGAAAAAATTGATAAAAAATATTTGACAACAAGGACCATGCTTATTATATTGCACACGTGTGCGATAACGTGTGGAGAGATTGTGAAATCACATCCAACGATTAAAGACATTGCTGCTAAATTAAATCTTCATTACACCACGGTATCTCGTGCTTTACGTGATCATCCCGATGTTAATCCCGAAACAAAACGCCTGGTAAAAGAAACGGCCAAAAAAATGAATTACCAGCCAAATTATCTGGCCCGCAGCCTCAAACGCCAAAAATCCAATAGCATTGGGGTTCTGGTTCCAGAAATTAAACATCATTTTTTTTCTGCTGTTATTAGCGGTATTGAAGAAGTAGCCAGCAGGGCCGGGTATGTCATTCTTGTTGCTCAATCCAATGAACAGATGGAAAGAGAAATCTTAAATTTAAATGCCTTTATTTCCAATCACGTGGCAGGTGTATTAGTTTCTATCTCTCAGACGACAAAAAATTCAAAGCATTTTGAAGAATTTATCAAGAAAGGAGGAAATATTGTTTTTTTTGATCGGGTTTGTGAAGATATTGAGGCTAGCAAAGTAATTGTGGACGATTATAATGGCGCATTCAAGGCCACAGAATATTTAATTAAAAAGGGATACCGAAAAATAGGGCATCTGGCAGGCACTAAAAATCTAAGTATTTCTCTTAATCGTTATCGAGGTTATGTTGACGCGCTAAAAAAATATGGCCTGAATATTAATGAGCATTATGTGTACTGGGGGGGGCTTCAGGAACAGGATGGTAGAGAAGGAATGAAAAGACTTTTACAAATTGATGATCCTCCTGATGCAATTTTTGCTGTGAACGATCCGGTTGCTATCGGTGCTTATGATGTGATCAATGAAAATGGATTGAAAATTCCTGATGATATTGGAATTGTTGGGTTTTCCAACAATCCGATTTCAGCCTTTGTTTCCCCTCCTCTTACGACAATTCATCAACCTGCATTTGAAATGGGAAGTACAGCATGTTCCATGTTGATTGATATTATTCATGAACCAGAGATGAAAAAAAATACAGAGACTAAAGTTTTACAAACCACCTTAATTGAGAGAAAATCAGCATAATTAAATAATTTAACCTATGTTCACTAAATTTAAGGGAGGTTGTATGAGATTTTTAAAATTGTTACCAATTCTTATCATCCTGGTTTTTATGACTGGGTTGGTTAGTTCACTCAGAGCGCAGGCAGAGGATTGGAAAAAGCCGTATACTGTGGATGAGCATACTATTTTGCTTATGCATTTTGATGGCGATCTTTCCAATGAATCCCCCATGTCAGGTGACGGAATCGGTTATGGAACAATTACTTACATTGATAATACGGATGTACCGGATCTAGGTCAGGCTGCTTATTTAAAAAACGATGCGAGATCTGATTCAACGTACATAATTGTTCCGGATACTGTAACTTTACGCTTAAGTGGAAACTGGACCATGGAAGGTTGGGTAAATTTCCTTACAATTGGTGAATCGTCTGATGATTGGCATTGGCGACCAATGTTACTTGCTAAAGAATGGAATTATGCTGAAGAAACGGTTTATCTGGGCTTTTTGAGATTTTTTGGGCCTTTTTATCGTTCGGAATTTCCGGATGATGAATTAATTCGTATCGAGGGAACTTGGGGTGTTATCGAACCTGGAATTACCTATCATTGGGTATTTATTCGAGATTCTGACCATAATTACATTGCAAGTATTGTGCATGACAAGGATGGAAATTTAGTTGATTTTAAGGTTTTTCCCTACGATCCGGATGTGCCGCCACCACGGGCAACCGATACAGGTCCACTTAAAATTGGTACATCAGTCATGGGTGGTGGGTTTATCGATGGAATTATCGATGAATATCGTATCAGCGATGTAGTTCGCAAATTTGATATTCCACCTATTATTGCATGGGTTAACTGGGAGGAGAATCAGCATGTGGCTCCTGACCAGGATATTACCGTTTTGGCCGACATCGTTAATTATGCCAGCGATATTACCAGCGCCAAAGTCTATTATTCAACCGGTGGAGAATTTACGCCAATAGATATGACTCTGGATGGTGATTATTACAGTGCCACCATTCCCGGGCAACCTCTGGGCACGCAAATCCGCTATTATGTTGAGGCTCAGAACTCTTCAGGCTTTACCAGCAGCACTTTACCTTCTTTTGTGAGAGATTCGGCTTATTATGGAATTGCTGTTTGGGAAGATAAATCCGAAGTACTCGATCTGGAATTTGAAAATGGCTCAGGTTTACCTTATGATTCTTCTGAATACCATCAAACCGTAAATTTTTACGGCGCACCACAGTATTCTACAGATGATCCGGCATTTGGCCAATATTCCATGTATTTTGAAGGAGATACAAGCTTTTTACGCATTGATCAACCAGCCGCTTTTATGAACTCTGATGAATTAACTATCGATTTTTGGTTTAAAGCAGATGAATTAAGAGATGGCCCAAGTATTTTTATGAAACAACCTGAATACCATTGGGATGATTGGCAGTTTTCTTATAGATTATGGATGCATGATTATGGTGATGGTGTTACGCTTATCCTGAGGTTTACATTCAAACCCCAAATGGAAACGATCAAAAATGGACGAGAGTCTGGGCATCTGGTTACAAGGTTTTAGAAGCACAGAAATGGTATCATGTAATTTATAAAATTTCATCTCTAAATAATATTGC
>JAGHBR010000481.1 GCA_021160885.1 Caldisericaceae bacterium | reverse complement strand
TTCTGCGTAAATCTGCGTTATCTGCGTAAAAAAATATCTCTCGCAGAACTCGCAGAATTTCGCAGATTCGTTTTTAAAGTAACACGTGACGCGTGACAAGTAACGAGTGAGAAGTCAACCTCAGTAAACACGCAACGTTTCACGTGTTACGAGTTACGCGTTACGTCCTTTACAAATAAATACCATTTACATTTTGTGTTTTTTTCTGCGTAAATCTGCGTTATCTGCGTAAAAAAATATCTCTCGCAGAACTCGCAGAATTTCGCAGATTCGTTTTTAAAGTAACACGTGACGCGTGACTCGTGACAAGTAACGAGTGAGAAGTCAACCTCAGTAAACACGCAACGTGTTACGCGTCACGTTTTTTGCAAATTAATACAATTATTTTTCTGCGTTCTTCCGCGTTATCTGCATGAAAGACAAGATAAAAACCGCAGGCCTGAAGTCTGCTGCTACCGATAGCTATTGTTGGCTCTGAAAGGGATTGTTTTTGGAAGAATTATTTTTCGCCAAGAATCTTTGATAATTTTTCTGACAGCGCTTCTTTAGTATAAGGTTTTTGAATAATTAAATCACGGTTTTCTGCGTCGATAAGCTGTTCAAGATGTTCGTCCGCGTAGCCAGTAGCAAAAAGAATAGGCGCCTTAACGCCCAATTCTTTCGCTTTTTTTGCAAAAGTTAAACCATCCATTTTAGGCATTACCAGGTCAGTGATAACAGCGTCAATTTTATTTTGTGGATCAGTAAGCAAATCTAAAGCCTGAGCGCCATCACTGGCTGAGATAACTGAGTAATTTAAATTTTTTAAAGTAACGGCCAATAATTCACGAACCGTGTTTTCATCTTCAATAATTAAAATTGTTTGATTTTTTCCGTTAACCAACTGTTGCTGTGCGTTTTTTTCATCAGTTGTTTCTTCTTCCAAATAGTTAGGCCAGTAAATGGAAAATGTTGTTCTTTCACCGGGTTTTGATGTTACCTGAATAGAAGCCTTGTTTTGTTTAATGATTCCATAAACCGTGGCCAGACCAAGTCCCGTTCCTTTGCCCTCTTTTTTAGTAGTAAAAAATGGTTCAAAAATCCGTTTCATCACTTCTTCAGACATGCCAATTCCAGTATCGCTTACCTGAATTAAAACATGAGGCCCGGTTTGTAAATCGATAAATTGACGAGCCGCTTCATCAGTCACGTTAACCTGTTTTGTAGACACCACAATTTTCTTCTCTTCAGCGTCTTTTTTCTCTAAAATAGCGTCGCGCGCATTCACCACCAAATTCATTAGAATTTGGTCCAACTGTGTTAAATCCGCTTTAATGGGTCGTACGTTTTCATCTAAATCAAAAATCAGCTCAATATCTTCACTGATCAGGCGGCGCAACATTTTTTGTGTGTCCTGAAAAATTTGATTAATATTCACTTTTTTAGGCGACATAACCTGTTTACGGCTAAATGTCAATAATTGCGAGGTAAGGTGTGAAGCGCGCTCCCCTGCTTTGTAAATTTGGTCCAGATAATTATGAACAGGATGATCTTTATTAATCAATTCCATTCCTAATTTGGAAAAACCGTTGATCACAGTTAATAAATTATTGAAATCATGCGCTACGCCGCCAGTCAACTTGCCCAGGCTTTCCATCTTTTGTGCCTGAAAAACCTGTTCTTTTAATTGCTCTTCCTTTGTTATATCCCGTTGAATAGAAGCGTAATTAATTATTTCGCCCTGTTCATCTTTTATGGGAAAAATAACGATATTACATTTCAATATTTCGCCATTTTTCTTTTTAATGTGAATGATTCCAGACCAGCTTTCCCTACATTTTAAATGTTTAACAACTTCATCAAAATCCCCTTCACCATTTAGCCCGGGATATAAAAAAGCCGGAGTTTTACCAATAATTTCAGCTATGAATAACCGGTCGTTATTTCAAATGCCGGATTTACATAAATAATTTCGCCTTCTTTATTGGTTATTAACACCATATCAATACTTTGCTCAATCACTGAAGACAATGTTCTTAGCTGCTTTTCAAGTTGCAACCTTTCTGCAATACTGATAAAAGATATTACGGCGCCCTGAATACCTTGTTCGGTTTCTATGGGATGCAAAACGTAACTGACCGGGAATTCACTACCGTCAACCTTTTTAAAGTAGGCAAGTCCTTCTGTAAATACTTTGCCGGTTTTAAGTAGCTCTTCTATTTTTTGTTGGCATTGTTTAAACCTAGAACTGGAGGGAGGAAGCCCGGGGAAAAAGATTTCAGGTAATTTTTTACCAAGCACCTGTGATTGGTTTTGATAGCCTAAAACTTCTAAACTACTATTGTTAGCATAAATGCAATTGCCAGATTTATCCAGACCAATAACGGCTTCAGCCAGAGAATTAAGTATTTGCGTGACTTCCTGTTCCTTTTTACTAAGCTCGGCTTCCATGAGTTTGTGCTGTTCTATTTCCCTGGCCAGCTGTTCGTTTGCAATTTTTAGCTTCTGGTGTGCCGTTAACAGCCTGCGTGTCCGATCAATCACCATTTCTTCAAGTTTAGCCTGAATTTTCTGTAATTTTTCTTTTTCCTCAACTTCGCTCAGGTCGCTAACCACCAGACCAACATCGCCTCCGGTATCGCTGGGCATTGGATTGGCAGAGAATAACAGCGGTTTCAGTTGATTATCTGCAGGTCTTACATAATAAATTTTTTCACTAACCGCATCCCTGAGGGCTCGCTTAATCAAGTTATTTAATTTTGCCTTTTCTGAATTCACTAAAAATCGATCTAAAAATTCTCCCACGAACTTATTTTTTTCTACACCTAAGATTTCAGATAATTTATTATTAGCGAACAAAACAATGCCTTCTTTAGATAGAATGGCCGCCCCTTCATTCATTCTTTCGATCAGAATACGGTAAGTGTAATCAATGCCTTTCAGCGTGTAAATTTCTGCTTTGTCTTCACCCTGAACCACAATTGCATCAATTTTACCCTGTCGAATGGCTTCAATGGTGGCTTCTGCTTCTTTTAATCTTTCTTCAAGAATTTTTATTTTTTGCTTTAGATCCTGATGCATTTGTTTTTCCTCTCCATTCCTCTACCTGAATGAATTGGGCACGTAAAATCGGTAAAAAGAAACCTTGTTTTTGAACTGCTTCTTTAATTTTTATGATTAAATTTTGCGGTAAATTACCTATTAGAATGGGAACTAAGGGCCATACCTGTTCAGACGTCCTACCTTCCTGAAAAATATCGAGTATGGTCAGTTTGAAAGAAGACAGCTCCCGCTCACAAATTTCACGAACAATTTTAATAGCTTTCAACGATCGCTCCGTCATACCACTGACAAATAAAAGCAAGGAAATCGTGTCTTTGTTTTTTTTAATTTCCATTATGCATACCCAGAATACTAATCGCTTTTTCCATTTCCGACAAATCGCCAACCACAATGCGTTCTGGTTCAGGTTTTAAACGGATTAGGGTTGGCAAAGCGATTAACTGCTTAACACGAGCTAAAGCTGGATTTTCACTAACATCGATGATTTTTAATTCGTAATTTTCTTTTAAATTATTCTCACAAAGTAATTTTAGG
>JAGHBR010000017.1 GCA_021160885.1 Caldisericaceae bacterium | reverse complement strand
GGTAAAGACCAGCACAAATTGAATTGCTTCAGTCATAATAATCCCCTTTAAAAAGACAAAATAATATTTTTAAAAATATCATTCTAACTTTTTTCGTAATTTTTGAAAATGCTGAAAATTGTGTAAATTTCTGTCTTTAGATCGGGAAACCGTTTAAACGGTTTTTGCCGTGATGTGGAATTTTTAAACATGGAGAATGAAAATGCAAAAACGAACCATTCCCTGGTTGTTCGAAAGCAGCGTCCGTAAATTTTCACAAAACCCTTTAATCTGGGAAAAAAATTCAGATACTTACAACTATTTGACCTATCGGCAAATGCAGGAACTTGTTCACTGGTTTGCGGCAGGATTATTGAGCCTGGGAATAAAAAAGTGGGATCGCATAGCGCTTATTTCTGAAGGCCGTAATTACTGGCTAATGAGTGAATTAGGCGTTCTTTACACTGGCGCCATAAGTGTACCTATTTCGGTAAAAATCAATGAACTGTCAGATTTAAAATTCAGACTGGCCCATTCCGGTACCAAAATGGTTATCGTTTCGGGACAGCATGAGCATAAAATCGATAAAATTAAACAGGACTTACCTGAACTGGAAAAAATAATTCTGCTTGATCCTAAAGAAAGCTATGACTCTGATGAAATTTTAGTGGATGAAATTCTTGCTAAAGGCAAGGCCTTTTTAGAAAGTCAGGCTGGTCGAGATAAATTGAACCAGGCCTGGCAATCGGTTGAAGAAGACGATTATGCCACAATCATGTATTCTTCTGGCACAACGGCCGATCCAAAAGGCGTAATACTTTCTCATAGAAATTATATCGTTAACACCGAGCAGTCTTTAACCGTAATGGATATTCCGCCCTATTTTACTACCTTGCTGATTTTGCCATGGGATCATGCTTTTGCTCATACAGTGGGACTTTACACCTTAATTAAAAATGGTGCCAGCATGGCAGCGGTTCAAAGTGGTCGTTCCCAACTTGAAACATTGAAAAACATTCCTAAGAACATTCAGGAAATCAAACCACACTTTTTGTTAAGTGTTCCGGCTTTGGCCAAAAATTTCAGGAAGAATATTGAAAAAACCATTAAAGATAAAGGGCCGGCTGTAGAAAAGCTATTTCAGCAAGCCTTAAAAATAGCTTACATTTACAATGGAGAAGGTTGGAATCGTGGTAAAGGGTTCCGTAAATTTTACAAGCCGCTTTACACAATTTACGACAAGGTTTTATTCAGTAAAATCAGAGAAAATTTTGGTGGACGATTGCAGTTTTTTATTGGCGGCGGCGCCTATTTGGATATTGAAATGCAACGTTTCTTCTATGCCATCGGCATCCCCATGTTCCAGGGCTATGGCTTGACAGAAGCTTCACCGGTTATTTCTTCCAACAAACCACACGAACATAAATTAGGAAGTTCAGGTAAAGTACTTAAGGATATGGAAGTAAAAATTGTTGATGAAAATAATAATCCTATAGCTGTCGGGCAGCGGGGTGAAATTTGTGTCAAAGGTGAAAATGTCATGGTTGGTTACTGGAAGAATCCTGAGGCTACAGCCAAAGCGTTGCGTGACGGTTGGTTACACACTGGCGATCTTGGCTATTTGGATGAAGAAGGTTACCTTTATGTTTTGGGACGCCAAAAGAGTCTGTTAATTGGTAACGATGGAGAAAAATACAGCCCCGAAGGCATTGAAGAGGCGATTTTAGATCACTCACCTTACATTGATCAGATCATGTTGTACAATAATCAGAATCCATACACTATTGCATTAGTTGTGCCAAACAAAGCAGCCTTGCTAGATTGGATGCGTAAACATCATTATGATTGCAAAACAGAGGAAGGGCAGTGCGCAGCCATTAAATTAATCGAGCAGGAAATCAATAAATTTAAGCCGGGTGGCAAATTTGAAGGAATGTTCCCTTCCCGCTGGTTGCCATCGACTTTTGCCATTTTGGGTGAAGGCTTTACCGAACAAAATCGTTTACTAAATTCAACCTTGAAAATAGTGCGTCCACGCATTGTGGAATATTACAAAAACCGAATTGATTACCTCTACAGTGCTGAGGGGAAAGACGTGCGTAATGAATGGAACAAACGAATCGTTCAGCGTTTGAGTTTGAAAGGTGAAGAAGAAACTTTAATCGAGCAAACAATGCAGAAGTAGAAGGGAAACTGTTTAAACAGTTTTCCCCTTCTCCACAGTGATCAGCTCATGCCTTTTTATTAGTTCATTAAGCTCCTGTTCAAAGGTCATGTTCCAATGCCGCTGTTCCTGTTCGGCAATAAATTTAATCACTTGATCTAATTTTGAATGGGAAACAGAAAAGGCCGCGTAACCTTTTTCCCAGGCAAACTTCTTTTCCACAATACTGTTTTGATTGATCCAATGTGAGGAACTACCTTTAAAAAGATGGAATAAGTCTTCAATGGTCATTTTGGATGGCAGTTCAATTAAGGCATGTACATGATCTGGATTTACATGATTGATTTTCATGTAAATGCCTTTGTCCTTTGCATACTGGTAGAAATATTTCGATAGCTTTCTTCTGGCTTCTTCGGTTAAAACTTTCTGATAATCCAATGTTCCCCAAAGTAGATGCAACCAACAACGGACGAATGAATGTTCAGCCATTTTACACCTCCTCTTTTTACTTACTTTGACCAGGGGCTAAAAACCGTTTAAACGGTTTTTAGCATGTCTCACAATGAAGTCCAATCTACCGACGCTGGGCCCCGAAAACCGTTTAAACGGTTTCCAGCCCCCCCAATCTCTCCTCACTCCGCCAGTACTCTTTCAATCTCCTTCAATTCCTTATCCGTAAATTCCAGATGATTAATCGCTCCAACACAATCATCAATCTGTTCTACCTTGCTGGCTCCAATCAAAGCCGAAGTAACCGTGGTATGCCTCAAAACCCAGGCAATCGCCATTTGAGCTAACGATTGTCCTCGTTGCTTTGCAATTTCATGCAGCTTTTTGATCTTCGCTCTAAGTTCAGCTGTAATAGCATCTCTTTTCAAAAAGCCATGTGGTTTAGCGGCTCTTGAATCAGCCGGAATGTTCTTCAAATATTTGTTGGTCAACAGTCCCTGTGCTAAAGGTGAAAACACAATGCAGCCAATGCCTTCCTGATTCAAAACTTTTAATAAGCCATCTTCAATCCAGCGTTCAAACATATTGTATTTGGGCTGATGAATCAGGCAGGGCGTACCCAACTCTTTCAAAATCTTGGCTGCTTTCCGTGTTTCTTCATGATTGTAGGAAGAAATTCCAACATAAAGTGCGCGGCCGCTGCGAACAATATAGTCCAGCGCGCCCATTGTTTCTTCCAGAGGTGTTTCATGATCGGGACGATGGTGGTAAAAAATATCTACATAATCCAATCCCATTCGCTTTAAACTTTGATCCAGACTGGCTACCAGGTACTTACGCGATCCCCAGTTACCATAAGGCCCGGGCCACATCTCCCAGCCAGCTTTGGTTGAAATCACAAGCTCGTCGCGATAAGATTTTAGATCCTGCGCCAAAATTTTGCCGAAATTTTCCTCTGCCGAACCCGGCGGCGGGCCGTAATTATTTGCCAGGTCAAAATGCGTAATACCCAAATCGAAGGCATGGTGAATCATTTGACGGGCATTTTCAAACACATCAACGCCACCAAAGTTGTGCCACAAGCCTAGCGACACAACAGGTAACCTTAACCCGCTTCTTCCGGAACGCCGATAAATCATGGAATCATAGCGTGTTTTGGCTGGTAGATAGTCCATAATTTCACCCCTTCTTTTTGCTTATTGATCATCATCTTATTAATTTAGTTATGAATCTAAATAAATCGGGGAAAAAATGAAACCGTTCCTTTTACTGTCTGTTGTTTTTCTTTTTGCCTGTCACAATACAGTTGATTTTAATCTAAAATTTGAAAAAGTAGCCGATGGCCTGCAATTCCCAGAAGGCCCGGCCTGGGATGACCAGCAGCAGGTGCTTTATTTTTCCAACTGTTACGGAAACTGGATAGGCATTTTGCAAAGCGACCGGCCGGACACTTTTATGACTGTGGACTTATCCCAAAATTGCTTTAGACAAACCAACGGCCTCACCTTTCATTCCGACGGCTTCCTCTACGCCTGCGATTTTGGCCTGGGCGCCATCGAACGTTTTGACCGTAATGGCAACTGTCAGATAATCGAAGCAGGATTTAACCGGCCAAATGACCTGGCCTTTGGCAAAGATGGAAATTTGTATTTTACCGATCCCAAATCTTATGGCAAAAACAAACCCGATGGCAAAGTTTACCGCTACAATTTTAAAATTGGCAAGGTTGAACTAATGGCCGACAGCCTTTGCTTTCCCAATGGAATTGCCTTTAATGCCGATTGGACGGCGGTTTACATTGCCGAATCAGCAAAAAATCGCATTTTGAAATTTGAACTGCAGTCCGACGGCATGTTTGGCAAAGTGAAGGTTTTTGCAGAAATGCCTGGCGGCGACCCGGACGGCATTGCCCTCGATGTTAAAGGCAATGTGTACGTGGCCCATTTTGGAGCTGGACAAATTGCTGTTTTCGATTCTACCGGCCAGCGCATTGCTTCCATTACGGTTCCGGGTAAAAAACCTTCCAATCTGGAGTTTGCCGGGCCGGATCTTAAAATGCTATATGTGACGGAAGATGAGACTAATGCCATTTACAAAACACGCGTGCCAATTGCTGGTTTACCATTAAATTTTTCAACAAAATAAAATTATGAAAGTAAAAACATTAATCTGTGGACTAATATTTAGTTTTTTGGGAGTCACAACCATGACGGCTTCAACACCTGATTCCCTCTTTTTTGCAAATCTTCTGCCAGATTCCGTCAACAGCTGGCACAAACAGGATGCCGATGAAATCTACCATCCGCAAAACTTGCATGAATTCATTGATGGTGGCGCAGAACTTTACATTTC